>JAFAVZ010000169.1 GCA_019242175.1 Acidobacteriota bacterium | reverse complement strand
GCCGATCACCATCGCGCCGCAGATCGTCGTCGACTTCGCGCACATGCAGTCGAGCGGCAATCGCTCCGGCCTCGTGGCCCGCCGCGCGGAAGTCAGCGGCGCGCTGGCGATGAGCGTCCCGACGTTCAACACCCGCGTCGTGCGCGCCGAGCAGACGCGCTACGGCGGCATCGTGTTCAAGGGCGACGACGGCGCGCTGACGCTGACGAAGCCGATCGACACCGACATCGAGTTCGCCGAGATGTACCAGGTCGACGCGAAGACCGGCACGATCCTCAGCCTCACCGGCGGCGATCACAAGAGCAAGAGCGTGAAGAACGTCGCGGAGACGACGAACGACGCTTACGCCACCGCGGCCGACGCCGTGCTCGCGCAGGTCACCGGCGCATTCGCGAAGCTCTTCGCGGCGAATCCGGCCGGAGCAGCGACGGCGGCGAAGTAGCGCACTCGCGCTATCCTTCGCCTCCATGTTTGGCCTCGAGACCGAACGACTCATCCTTCGCCCGTGGACGCCGGAAGACCGGCCGGCGTTCACGGCGCTCACCTACGACCCGGAAGTCATGCGCTACGTCCATCGCGGCGAGCCGTACACCGAGGCGGAGGTCGATGAGTGGTTCTCGCGGCAGGAGCGGCAGGTGCGGGAGCTCGACGTCTGCATGGGCGCGATGATCGAGAAAGCCACGGGCAAGATCGTCGGCATCGCCGGCACGCAGCCGCTCGGCACCACCGGCGCGTTGGAGATCGGGTGGTGGCTCGCGCGCGACGTCTGGGGCCGCGGCTACGCGACGGAAGCGGGAGGCGCGGCGATGCGTCACGTCCTCGAAACGCTGAAGCATCCGCGCGTGCTGGCCATCATCGATCTCCAGAACGAGCCCTCGAAAGCGGTCGCCCGCCGGCTCGGCATGACGTTCGACAGGACCGTCACCGGCGTCGAGCTCGGGCATCGCCGGCCGGAGATCGTCGTCGACCTCTTTTTTCGTAACGCCGCGCAGCCGTAGGACCTCCGTATACTCGCGCGCATGCGCAAGACGTCGTTGGCCCTGCTGCTCCTTCTCTCCGCCACATCGCTCCTCGCCCAGACCGCGCCGCCCGCCCAGCGCGGCGTGTACGTCGAAGACATCGACAAGAGCGTCAACGCCTGCACGAACTTTTTCGACTACGCGAACGGCGCCTGGCGCGCCGCGAATCCGATTCCGCCTTCGATGCAGCGCTGGAGCCGCCGTTGGTCCGCGGGGGAACAGAGCAAGGAGCAGCTCAAGACGCTGCTCGACGACGTCTCGAAGCGCCACGACTGGCCGAAGGGCTCCGTGGACCAGCAGATCAGCGACTTCTACGGCGCCTGCATGGACCAGACGGCGATCGACAAGCTCGGATCGAAGCCGATCCAGCCGTGGCTGAAGGACATCGACGCGATCAAGACCAACGCGCAGCTGCAGAAGATGATCGAGCGCCTGCACCAGGTGCAGGTCTTCGCCGCGTTCGGCGTGGTCGGAACGCCTGACAACCACAACCCGGAGATGGTCATCGCCCGCGTCTTCGCCTCCGGCCTCGGCCTCCCCGACCGCGACTACTACCTCAAGCCGGAAAAGCGCTTCGCCGACGCGCGCGAGAAGTACCTTCCGCACGTCGCCAAAATGTTCGAGCTCACCGGGACGTCGCCGGCCGCGGCGAAGAAGGCCGCCCAGACGGTGTTCGATTTCGAGAAGCGGCTCGCCGAGGCTCGGCTCGACCGCGTGTTGATGCGCGACCCGAAGCAGACGGACCACAAGCACACCGTCAACGCGCTGCAGAAAATGACGCCGCACATCGACTGGAGCCGCTACCTCGACGACGCGGGTATCCCGAAGAACGACCTGAACATCGATCAGCCGGAGTACATGGGCGTGCTCGAGAAGGAGCTGCGCTCGACGCCGCTCAGCACGTGGCGCACGTACCTCCGCTGGCAGCTCATCAACGCCATGGCGTCCCAGCTCTCGTCCCCCATCGCCGAAGAGGACTTCGCCTTCAATGAGAAGTACCTCGGCGGCGCGAAGGAGATGAAGCCGCGCTGGAAGCGTTGCGTCGAATCCGACGACCAGCTCCTCGGCGAAGCGCTCGGCCAGCGCTATGTCGAACGGTACTTCCCGGCCGAGGCGAAGGCGCGGATGCAGGAGATGGTGAAGAACCTCCTCTCCTCGATGGGTGACACGATTCGCGGCCTCGACTGGATGAGCGCCGAGACGAAGACGAAGGCGCTGGAGAAGCTCTCGACGTTCAACCCGAAGGTCGGCTATCCGGACAAGTGGATCGACTACAGCAGCGTTGCGATCGCGCCGAACGCACATTTGCAGAACGTGCTCGCCGGCTTGAAGTTCGGCACCACGGATGATCGGACGCAGATCGGCAAGCCGGTGGATCGCGGGCGCTGGGGCATGACGCCGCCGACGTCGAACGCGTACTACAACCCGTCGCTGAACGAGATCGTGTTCCCGGCCGGCATCCTCACCCCGCCCGCGTTCGACGTGAACGCGACGGACGCTGTGAACTACGGCTCGATCGGCGTCGTGATCGGCCACGAGATCAGCCACGGCTTCGACGATCAGGGCGCGCAGTTCGACGCGCAGGGCCGCCTGCACAACTGGTGGACGGCCGCGGATCTCGCGCGGTTCAAGGAACGGACGCAGTGCGTGTCCGATCAGTTCGAGGGCTACTTCATCGAGCCTGGCGTGCACCACACCGGCAAGCTCGTTCTCGGCGAATCGATCGGCGACCTCGCCGGCGCGAAGATCGCGTGGCTCGCGTTCCAGAAGGCGAAGGCCGCGCATCCGGCGCCGACCATCGACGGCTTCACGCCCGAGCAGCAGTTCTTCATCGCCTGGGGCCAGTTCCGCGGCGACGAGACGCGCATCGAGGCGCAGCGCCTGATGGTGCAGGGCGATCCGCATCCGGTGGCGAAGTGGCGCGTGATCGGGCCGCTGTCCAACCTGCCCGAGTTCGCGCAGACGTTCGGCTGCCCGGCGAATGCCGAGATGGTCCGGCCCGCGGCGACGCGGTGCTCGGTCTGGTGAGGCGGGCACGGCCCGCTGCGTTTGTTGGCCAAGCCTCGGCGAGGCTTCGCGTACTCGCGAGGCTTGGTGATTGAGTGAGGAGAAGCGACATGCAGATCGATAGCCCCGGCGAATACGCCCAGAGTCTCCTGAACCGCCTCGGTCCCGCCGATCCGATGGCCGTGATGGCCGAGTCGCCCGCGGCGGTGCGGGCGATGTTCAACGGCATGATCGACGACGCGATCCGCAAGCCGGAGAAGCCCGGCAAGTGGTCGATGATCGACGTGGCGCATCACCTCGCAGACGCGGAGCTGGTGATGGGCTTCCGCATCCGCATGGCGCTCGCGCACGACCAGCCGCCGATCACCGCGTACGACCAGGATCTGTGGGCGGAGAAGCTCCGCTACCGCGAGGCGCGCATCGACGACGTGCTGCAGCAGTTCGACACGCTGCGCGATGCGACCCTGCGCATCGCCCGCACGCTCGACACCGCGCAACTCGCGCGCTACGGCGTACACGAGGAACGCGGCGGCGAATCGGTGGGGTACATGCTGCGGTTGTTAGCGGGGCACGATCTGGTGCATAGAGACCAGCTGGCGCGAGTGGCGAAAGCGGTGTCGGCGTAGTGAAAACAACGTGGGGACGGGCTTCAGCCCGTCCCAGGACCGGCTGAAGCCGGTCCTCACGTTCCTCACCGATACAACTGGCCGCCAAGCTTTCGTGGTTTGCGCGAACAGCCGCATGCAAATGTAGGGGCGGGCTTTAGCCCGTCCGGGCCGGCTGAAGCCGGCCCCTACATTTTTCCTACCGGTACAACGGCGCCCATCCGTCGTGGTTCGCGAACAGCCGCATACAGCGGATGTGCTTCTCATCCGTCAGCAGGAAACGGTGATGGGTGCGGGCGGGGATCACGATCATGTCCCCTTTCGTCACCTCGATGCGAACCCACTCGTCGGACTCGTCGCGTACGTCGAAGATGCCGTCGCCGTCCACCACCATCCGAACCTCATCCTCGGTGTGGTAGTGCTCCTTGTCGAACTTCGCGCAGATCGCCTCGAGGTTCTCCATCTCCGGCTTCAGCTCCACGAAGTCCTCGTCGACGTAGCCGTGCTCGCGTTTCACCGAATCCACGAGCGCGGCGCGGCCCGCTTCGTCGGGCGGCACGTTCCAGGAGAGGATGCCGCGGCGGGCGAGCGCGTCAGGCGCGATGGAGTGCGTTGGGTCTTGCAGTCGATAGGCTCGCATCGTCGATCTCCGGATGGGATTGCTCTAAAGCTGGTGAGAACGCTTAGCCTCGTGAAGACCTGGCCAGTCAGCGCCGCCGGCCGTGCCGGCTCCTCCGAGGACGCGCCGCATCTCGACGGCGGCGCGGAACAGGTAGTCGTAGCACTCCGCGTGCGTCTTCGCTTTCACCCAATCGTCGCCCCACACGTACACGCCGTGGCGGCGCACGAGCACCGCGTACGCCGCCGGATACGCGAGGATCGCTTCCTCGAGCGCATCGGCGAGATCGCATTCACGCGCGGTGTTGTCGATGATCGGCACGACGAGGCGATCGTGATAGTGCATCCCGGTGATGCCTTTGATCATCTCCAGATGCGAGATCGAGAACTCGGTCTCGAAGAGGAGCGTCGCCAATACGGCGTGGAGCGAATGGCTGTGGATGACGGCGCCGGCGTTGCGCAGGTTGATGGCTTTGAGGAAGAGGGAGCTGCACTCGGATGGACGCAGCGTCGGGTCGGCGGGGCGCGCGAGCACGTCGCCGCGCAGATCGAGCGTGAACATCTGCTCGGGCTGCATCCGCTCCTTCTGCACGGCGCTCGGCGCGACGATCACCCGTTCGCCGTCCCGGATGCAGATCCCGCCGCCCGTCCCGCTCACCCAGCCGAGCTCGTAGAACGACCGCGCGAGGTCGCAGATCAGCGCGCGTGGATCCTGGTCGACCATCGCAGCGTATGGTAGCGCGGCGCCTTACTTCCCGACGAATCGGTAGTGCGACACGAGCCACTCGCGTCCGCCGCGATAGCCCCACGTCTCGGCGCAGGCCATGAAGAAAATCCGCCAGTAGTGGAAGAAGCGCCGCGCTTCCCCGCCATACACGCGATCGAAAACCGCGCGCACTTCATCAGCATGCGCACCCATCTTCGCCAGCCATGCCTCGGCCGTCCGCTGGTAGTGCGTGCCGTCGAAGGGCCAATGCGCCTCGAGGCGGAGATCGTCGTGGAAACGCGGAAGCAGATCGTCGGACGGCATCTGCCCACCGGTGAAGAAATGCCGCGCCATCCAGTCCGACGCGCCGCGATCTTCGAAGATGTACGGCTTGCGCGAATGGGAGAAGACGTGGACGAAGAGCGCGCCGTCGCGCGCGAGCCAGCCGGCGATGCGGCGCAGCAGCTCGGCGTAGTTGCGCATGTGCTCGAACATCTCGACGGAGACCACGCGGTCGAACTTCGCACCGGGATCGAAGTCGCGCATGTCGTGCGTCCGCACTTCGAGATTCGGCAGGCGCCGCGCGTCGATGAACGCCTTCTGCGAAGCCGAGTTGGATACCGCGACGATGCGGCTGTTCGGATAACGCTCCGCCATCCAGAGCGAGAGCGAGCCCCAGCCGCAGCCGAGCTCCAGAATGCTCTGCCCATCTGCGAGCGCCGCCCGTTCGCAAGTCAGCGCGAGCATCGCCTCTTCCGCATCGGCGAGCGATGTCGTCGCCGACAGAAACAACGAGCACGAGTACTTCAGCCGCGGCCCCAGGACGAGTTGGAAGAATTCGGCGGGCACTTCGTAGTGCTGCGCATTCGCGTCTTCCGTGTGCACCGCGAGAGGACTCGCGCGCAGCATGCGCTCGTACGCGTCGACATCGACGTCGCGCAACGACTCCACCCGTTCCGCCAAGGCGCGGCGGATGCCGATACGCACGAGCCAGTCGGGAATCAGTCCCGATGCGAGCATCCGATCGATCATCGCTTCGGGAACCACGGCACGAACGCGCTCGTCGTGCGTTGATATTCGCGGTACTCCTCCCCCTTCGTCTTCACCGAATGCTCCTCGGTCGCCGGAATCCCGGTGACTTTGTAGAGGAACCACAGCATGAGCAGCGGGCAATAGAAGCTGATCCAGCCGCGCGGACTGCCGAGGGCGAAGAGGAAGTAGGCGATCCAGATGAGCCATTCGAAGAAGTAGTTCGGATGACGCGAGGAACGCCACAGGCCGACTTTGCAAACGTGCCCGCGGTTCGCCGGATCGCGCCGGAAACGCGCGAGCTGCGCGTCGGCGATCGACTCGCCGGCGATGGCGATGATCCAGACCAACACGCCGGCGATCTCGAACGCGCCGATGCCCGGCTCCGGGTTGCGCGCGATGAGCAGGATCGGCACGGAGAGCAGAACGTTCGTCAGGCCCTGCATCAGGAAGAAGCCGAGCATCTTCGCGTTCGCGCTCGCACCCCACTTGGTCCGTAACTCGGCATACCGCGGATCCTCGGTGTCGATGTGACTGATGACGCAGCGGCCAAGGTGCGTGGCGAGACGGGCGCTCCAGAGGATCATCAGGCCGGCGCCGAGCCAGCGGCGCTGCGCATCGCCATGCGCGAGCAGTGCGTAGAGCAATGCAATGAGGCCGAAGATCGCCGACCACGCGATGTCGACGATGCCCGCGTTACGAATGCGCACGCTGATCAACCAGACGACGGTCATCGTCACGAATGCGAGAGCGAGGGCTTCGAGCAGAAGGATCATGCGATGGCGTGATTGTTCGGGCGGGTGAGCAGCATTTGCACGACGGACACGTGGCGCATCTGGAACGCGGCCATGCAGTATGCGAAGTAATAGCGCCACTTGCGCAGGAACGCGTCGTCGAAGCCGAGGGCTCGGATCTGGTCGAGGTTTTGTTCGAAACGGTCCGACCAGAGCTGCAGCGTCCGCGCGTACGACGAGCCGAAGTCGCTGAGATCGCGCAGGACGAAGTCGGTCGTGCGCTGGATCGAGGCGAGGAGCGCGCCGACGGAGGGGATCAGGCCGCCGGGAAAGATGTGCTTCTGGATGAAGTCGACGCCGCGCCGCATCCGTTCGTACCGCGGATCCGGACAGGTGATGACCTGCAACGCGGCGAGTCCGTTGGGACGCAGCAGCTCGCTGCATTTTGCGAAGAACGCGTCGAAGTATTCGTGCCCGACCGCCTCCAGCATTTCGATGGAGACAATCTTGTCGAAACTGCCGGTGAGACGGCGGTAGTCGATGAGGCGGAGATCGATCGGCGCGTCGCCGCGCAAGCGATCGGCCCACGCGTACTGCGACGGCGAGATCGTGATCGTCGTGACCCGGCAGCCGTATCGCTGCGCGGCGTAGCGGCTGAACGCGCCCCAGCCACCGCCGATCTCCAGCACCTCGTCGCCCTCCTGCAGTTGCAGCAACTGGCAGAGCCGCTCGTACTTGGCGCGCTGCGCTTCTTCGAGCGTCTCCGGCTCGCCATCGAAGATCGCGGACGAATACGTCATCGACGGATCGAGAAAGAGCGCGAAGAACTCGTTGCTGAGGTCGTAATGCGCCTCGATGTTCTTGCGGCTGTTCGTCACGCTGTTCGCGCGGAAGCGATGGCGGAGGCGATCGAGGAGCTTCGGCCGCGCCGGCTCGCCGTCCGCGTTGAGGATGAACCAGGCGACGACCTCCGCCAGATCCTCGGTCGTCCACTCCCCGGCCATGTATCCCTCGGCGAGACCGATGTCGCCCTGATAGAAGCAGCGGCGGAAGAACGCCTCGTCGCGAACGTCGATGCGCGCGTCGAGGCCATGCTGCGCGTTGCGCGGATTCGAGTCGCTGCCGAAACGGAGCGTCTCGCCGTTCGGCAGCGTCATCGTGAGCGAGCCGTGAGGAAGCGCGCGCAAGGCGCGGATGACGGCGTTGCGGTAGATCATCGAGCCTCCCTGGACGTCCTCAGACGTCACTCCTTTCGCCAGCGCCGGCGAGCACGGAAGGCCTCGCGGAGGCTTTGCCAACAGAAGCAGCGGGCCGGGCCCGCTCCTCTTGATGCCGGAACCAGGGGACGCCTTTGAGCCAGAGGCGCAGCGCGTGCCAGTGAATCGCGCCGATCACCTTCAGCGTCAGCAGCGGATACTTGAACGCGAACCACAGCAGGCGCGCGGACGTCAGCGGCACGCGTTTCCCGGTGAGTGAAGCGTGGAGAATGCGCTCACCGTCGCGCAGGTCGTCCACGACGAGAGCCAGCTTCTCGTCCGGAATCGCGAGGCGCAATCGCAGGTCGACGTCGCGGTCGATGAAGGGCGAGATGTAGAAATCCTTGCGCTGCGTCGACTCGAAACGCTGGCCGTCGAACGAGGTGCGCGGCAGCACGTACGGCTTCGTCTCGCCGAACGTGTTGTTCACCTCCGCGACCGCCGCGAACGGAGCTTCGTCTTCATCGAAGCAGAAGTAGAACGAGACGGGGTTGAAGACGTAGCCGAGGATGCGGAGGTTCGTGATGAGGAGCGTGCGGGCCGGCTTGGTGCCGACGAGCGGCGCAACGTCGACGTGATCGCGATCGAAGAACGAGAAGAGATTGAAACGATTGCGCGAGAGCCAGGGGATGCGTTTCGCCAGCGCGTCGATCTCCGCGAGATCGAGTGCGAAGACAAACACGCGGTAGCGGAACCGATGCTGCTTCGCCCCGAAACGCGCGTGCTCGACGCGGCACTCGTAGAGCGCCGAATGCATCACGCCGCCGCCTCGCCGCGCAGCTCCGCGCGCACCGCATCGCTCGCCGCGATCGCCGACGTGAACGCGTCTTCGTGGAAGCCGTAGCGAAAGTACGAGCCGCAGAAGAACGTGCGCCCGGCGTTCAGCGAGGCAAGCTCGCGTTGGGCGATCGCCGTCTCATCGGCGAACACCGGATGGCGATACGCGATGGTCTGCAGGATGCGCGAAGGATGGATGAGGCCCGGATCGTCGATCGAGACGAAGTAATCGCGCTTCTGCGACACGCGCTGCAGGCTGTTCATCCAATAGATCGTCGTCGCGCGGTCGCCGTCGACGCGCACGTTCCACGATGCCCACGCGCGCCGCGAACGCGGCATCGGCGCCGGATCGGTGTGCAGCGTCGCCATGTTCTGTTGATAGCGAAACGGCAGCAGCAGGCGCCACTCGTCATCGGTCGGCTTCGCCAGCAGCAACAGCGCCTCGTCGGCATGGCAGGCGAAGATCACCTTGTCGAAGTCGCAACGCGAGCCGTCGCTGAGGCGCAAAGTCACGTGCGAGGCGTGGCGTTCGACGCGCTCCACGCCGTTGCCAAGCACGATGCGATCGCGGAAGCCGGCCGTCATCTTCTCGACGTACGTCTTCGCGCCGCCGGCGACGGTGAGCCATGGATGCTGGCCGTTGAGACCGCCGAGGAGGTTGTGGTTGGCGAAGAAACGAAGGAGCGTGGCGGCGGGAAAATCGCGGATGTCGCGGAATGACGTCGACCACACCGCGGATGCCATCGGCAACAGGTACAGCTCCAGAAAATCCTGGCCGTACACGCTGCCGTACTGCTCCAGCGTCAGGCGCGAATGCATCCCGGAACGCGCCTCCTTGTTGAAGCGATCGATGCACGCCAGCATGCGCAGAAACCGCGGCCGGAGCAGATTGCGCCGTTGCGCGAACAGCTGGCTCACGCTGCTGCCGCAGTACTCGATGCCGCTCTCGCAATGCTGCACGCCGAACGACATCGACGTCGGCACCGTCTTTACGCCGAGCTCCGCGAAGAGGCGCGTGAGGTTCGGATACGTCACCTCGTTGAACACCATGAAGCCGGTGTCGATCGGGATCGGCGTTCCGTCTTCGTCCACCGTGACGGTGTTCGTGTGGCCGCCCGCGTAGCCGTTGCGGTCGAACAGCGTGACGTCGGCCTCGCGATGCAGCAGGTATCCGCATCCCAGTCCGGCGACCCCGGTTCCGATGATGGCGATCTTGGTCATGCCGTTGCTACGGCCATGATGGGCGCCGTGGATTCATCATCGGCTGCATGAACGATTTCACCGTGAGCGCCATCACGTTTCGCGCCGCGCCGGCTGCGTCAGAATCTCCTCACCCAACCAGGAGCTCCATCCATGAAAACCTTCCTCGGCGCACTCCTGCTCGCGGTGTCTGCGAGCGCGGCGACCACCACTCCGAATCCGATCCTCTTCGTCACCCAGGTGCCGGCGCCGGCCGACTTCACGACGATCGCCTCGACGTTCGGCAATCACCGCGCGGACGTCGTCGACGCGCCGCGCGGCGGCGATTTGTGGATCCGCTATCCGGACGGCTCGCTGAAGAACCTGACGCGCACCGCCGGCTTCGGCAACGACGGCTTCCAGGGCGCGGGCGCGATCGCCGTGCGCGACCCAGCCGTGCATTGGAGCGGCACGAAGGCATTGTTCAGCATGGCCATCGGCGCGCCGACCGTACAGTACCGCTACGAGGACTTCTACTGGCAGATCTACGAAGTCTCCGGCCTGGGCAAGAACGACACGCCCGTCATCCGCAAGATCGCGAACCAGCCGGCGAGCTTCAACAACATCACGCCGATCTACGGCACGGACGACCGCATCCTCTTCACCTCCGACCGCCCGCGCAACGGCGCGCGCCATCTCTATCCGCAGCTCGACGAGTACGAAGAGGCGCCGACGGTCACCGGCTTGTGGAGTCTCAATCCGACAACCGGCGATCTGCGGCTCCTCAATCACTCGCCGTCCGGCGCGTTCTCCCCGTCCGTCGACAGCTTC
>JAFAVZ010000021.1 GCA_019242175.1 Acidobacteriota bacterium | reverse complement strand
AAGTTCCGGTTTCCTTTCGGGAGGACGAAGTTCGTCAGGTAGAGCGTGAGAAGAAACATCGCGAAACTGAAGACGAACACCGGGCGGTAGATGGACCGCGTGGAGACGCCCAGGCTGCGCATGGCGATGATCTCGGAGTCGGATGAGAGCCGACCGACTGCGATGAGGATCCCAAACAGCAACGACATCGGGACGGTGAGCACCACGATGTGCGGCAGCGACCAGAGGAGCAATTTGCCGACCGTGGCGCCGCTGAGCGACCGCTTGATGATGACGCCGGCGAGATCGAAGAGCCGCTGCATGAGGATGAGCGACGTGTAAAAGGTGAAGCCCAGCGCCGTCGGGCCGAGCATCTCCTTGAGGATGTAGCGGGTCAGGATCTTCATCGGTGCTGATTGTAGTGCGGAGGCCGTTCCACGCCCTCCCGCAGGGCTTTCCACAGAGTCTGATAAGATAGATTATGTTAAATCCGATCCGGAAAGGCCCGCTACCCGCCTCCAATCCAAAAAAGCCGACCTAACGGTCGCGCCCGCCTGCGCTCCAGGTTTCCAAGGACGGCCGCTAAGCCGATTCGAGCACGGGGTGCCGGCGCTCGCCGGACACCCTCACGCCGCCAGGACGTCGGCCATCACTGCGACCGCGGTCGGCATCGCGCCGGCTCCGCGGCCGACCAGCAGCAGCTCGCCCGCCGCGCGGCCCCGGATCACGACGGCGTTGTTCTCGTTTCGCACGTTCCCCAGCGGGTGGCCGAACGGCACCACGCGGGGCTCCACGCAAAGCGCCACCCCGCCGGCCACCCGAGACGCCTCGGCCACCAGGCGCACGACGCCGCTTGGCGTTCGGGTGGTGGTCACCTCACGAATGCCCGTGACGGAGACCGAGCGCACCGGCGCCTCGAATGCGAGCTCGGCCAGGATGCGCAGCTTCTGCGCGGCGTCGGTCCCATCGACGTCGAGCGTCGCATCAGCCTCGGCGAACCCGAGCCGTTGCGCGTCGGCCAACGCGTCCGCGAACGAGGCGCCGTCTTCCATCCGCGTCAGGATGAAGTTCGACGTCCCGTTCAGGATCCCGCCGATGCTGTCGATCGAGTCGCCGGCCAGCCCGTCGCGCAGCGCACGGACGATCGGGATCGCGCCACATACGCTAGCCTCGAAGCCGATCGACGTTCCCTGTTTCGCCGCGGCCGCGAACAACTCGCGACCGTGCGTGGCCAGCAGCGCCTTGTTTGCCGTCACGACCCGGCGCCGGTTCGCGAGTGCGCGGCGCACGTAGAGCCCGGCGGTGTGCACGCCGCCGACGAGCTCGACCACCACATCGCAATCGCCATCCAGCGCCTCGGTCGCGCAGGTCGTGAGGAGCGCCGGGTCGACGCCCGGCCGCTCCTTCGACGGATCGCGCACGAGGATGCGGCCGATGTCGAGCTCGACGCCGTGCCGGGCGGCGATGCGCGACCGTTCGTCCTGGGCGAGCCGGACGAAGCCGGCTCCCACAGTTCCACATCCGAGGAGTGCTACGCGAACGCGCTTCACGCGACACGCTCCGCGCCGGCGGCGCGCGTGCGGCGCAACGCCTGGTCGAGATCGTCGATCAGATCGCGCACGTCTTCCAGTCCGACCGAGAGCCGGATGAGGCTGTCGCTGATGCCCACTCCCCGCCTCACCTCCGGTTCGACCGAGGCATGCGTCATCGAAGCCGGATGACAGAAGAGGCTCTTCACGCCGCCGAGGGATTCGGCGAGGGTCCAGAGATGTGGGCGGCGGGTGAAGGCGCGCGTCTCGTCGAGGTCGGCTTCGAGCTCGAAGGAGACGATCGCGCCGAACCGCGTCATCTGCTGGCGGGCGATCGCGTGCGAAGGATCGTCGACGAAGCCCGGGTAGTACACGCGCCGCACGCTCGGCTGGGCGACGAGCCAACGAGCGAGCAATTCGGCGCTCGAACAGTGACGCTCCACGCGCAGTCCGAGGGTCTTGATGCCGCGCAGAATGAGGAAGCAGTCTTGCGGACCGGGCACGGCGCCGATCGCGTTCTGCAGAAATTTCAGCTCGGAGTGAAGCGCGTCGTCATTGAGGAGGACGGCGCCGCCGAGGACGTCGCTGTGGCCGTTGATGTATTTCGTGGTGGAGTGGATGACGATGTCCGCGCCGAGCTCGAGCGGCTGCTGGAGCACCGGCGTCGCGAACGTGTTATCGACGACGGTGCGGATGCCCCACGCGCGGGCGATGGCCGCGCACGCCGCGATGTCCGTCACTTTCAAGAGCGGATTCGACGGCGTCTCGAGCCAGAGCAGTTTCGTCTCCGGCTTCAACGCGCGTTCGACGGCTGCGGTCGAGGTCGTGTCGACGAACGTGAACGTGATGCCGAAACGAGCGAAGACTTTCGTGAAGATGCGCCACGCGCCGCCGTAGAGGTCTTGCGTCGAGACGACGTGATCGCCGGCGTTCAAGAGCGAGAGGACGTTGTGGATGGCGGACATCCCGCTGGCGAATGCGAGCCCATGACGGGCGTTCTCCAACGCGGCGAGGTTTTCTTCGAGGGCCCGGCGCGTGGGATGGTCGGTGCGCGAGTAACAGAAGCCGCGGTTGACGCCCGGCTCGGTCTGGCGGAAGGTCGAGGTCTGGTAGATGGGAGTGGTGACGGCGCCCGTGGCAGAGTCGTCGGGCTGCCCCGCGTGGATCGCACGCGTGTCGAAACGATAGGCCATGATTTCTCCTCCTGCGAGAGAAAAGGTGCTTTGCGTGAGTGGGAGGGAAACAGTCGCGGAGGGACCCGGGTCGTAGACGCAGCTTAGGCGTCAGCGCCCGGGCGACGCATCATCATTCGGCCCATGATGGTGGACTGCTGCGTCATTTGGCGGGCGACGATACGCGGCTCAATCAGCGGTGTCAAGAAGGATGAGGGACGGCCAGGGCGATGCGATCCGCTTGGCGAGGGCATCGAAGACGCTCGGTGTGGCTGCCGGATCGCGCCAGGCGACGATTGCCAACGGCGTCGTCGGAACATCGCGCGCGGTCCAGATTCCAGTGGCGTCGATCAGCGACGGCGCGCCGTAGAGAAATTGCAAGGCGGTGCCGCCGATCCAGATGCCGGCGCTTTTCATCGCCACGAATGCGGTGCCGCCACGATGCGACAGTCGAATCATGAGCGGCATCGCTGCGCGCGGTGCCAGCGTCCAACGCGGGTCTGCATCGTTCGTCCAACGCACGATCGTGCCCGCTGCGAGCGGATGCCGGAGAAAGACGAACGAGCCGTGCGGGAGCTCCGGCAGTTCGAGCATGCCGTTCGCGTCGGCGCGGCCGCGCCACGTTTCCCGTTCGCCGTTCGCATCGACGCTCGCAAGCGCTTCGGCGTTCGCCGCCGGCGCACCGCTGGGCAACAGCAGCGTGACCGATGTCTTCCGCGCCTGCGGTACGAGGCGGATCTCGATCGTTGGGGTCGCGCTTTCGGCGATCGGCGAGGTTATGTCGTCACTGTCGCGATAACCGTCCGCGACTGCGCGCAAGGTGACGCTGCCGGGCTGCAGAAACGCAAATCGCGTCTTCCCGTCGGCATCGGTTTTCGCCTGGAGCGAGTGGCCGCGTTGTCCGTCCTCCCCCATCCAACGGCTCATCCCGCCCACGAACGCGCCACTCACCGCCTTGCCCGTCGACGCATCGACGACGTGCACGCCGACGCTCGCTTGCGGCACATGCACGTCGAGGCGCTGGCTTTCGGTCAGCAAAACCATCTCGTTGTACGGCGTCCCCGTCGCGCCCTCGAGCGGCTGGACTTCGAGCACGTATCGGTCGGGATTCCAGAGCCGGATCTCGTAGGCACCGCTCGGGTCGCTTTTCGCCGTCGAGAGTCCCCCGAGGCCGGTACGGAATGCGATGCGGGCGTGCAAGGGCGCGTCGCCCAACGTGACGGTGCCGCTGATGGTGATCGGCTCGAACGCGAATGTGAGCGTCGCGTCGTCCGCGGTCGTGAGATCGGCGCGCTGGCGATAGCGGAGCGCGCCGATCTGCAAAGTGACGTCGAGCAGTTCCGGCGACAACTTCTCGAACTGCATCGGCGCATCGAGCCGCACCGCCGCATCGTGATGCGCATCCTGCGCTTTGATGCGGACGACCGGCTTCAACGCGAGGAAGTCCTCGGCCGCCTCACGAGGCACGCGCACGTCGACAGTCAGCCGCGGCCAACGACGAAACTCCGTGCGAATCGTACGCACGCTTCTTCGGCGGAGCTCGACCTCTTCCGGACGCAGCACGAGCTCGGAGCTGCGTCCCGAAAGCAGCGCCCGCTCCCCGCCGTCGGCGTTCCAGACGGCGACGACTCCTTCATCATCGGCGAAGCGGACCGCCGGCTTCGATCGCCCTCCGTCGTCGAGCGTCAGCTCCGCCGTCGGATCGGCGCGCTCTCCTGTCGGCCACGCCACGAACGCCACGACGTCGGTTCCGCGAACAGGCGCTCGCAAGGCAATGTTCGTCTCCATCGTGGGTGCGGAAACAGCGGTCACATTGCGCCGACCATCGAAGGCGAATGCCACGAATCGGCCGGCTGGCAACCGCACCGTTCCGTTCATCGAAACGCGACGCCGAAACGGCCGCTCGAAACGTTCATCCGGAAGCCGCACGACCTCCGCCCAACCGCCCGTCGACGAGTGAGCATCGACGCGCACCGTCACGGCGCGAACCAGAGCGATCGGCCCGTCCCATCGCGCGGCCGGAAAGGACATCCACTCGCCGTCCTCGATCCAGCCCTTGGCTGGCCGTTCCGAGCACGGCGAGATCCGCTCTCCTCTCTCCGTCGCAACATGCATCTCGCAATGCTGCGTGAGCGGCGCGCCCGTGACGACGAGCGAAGCGAGGAGAAGGAGCGAGGGCAACATTCAATTGTCTTCCGGCGCCTCACAGCACGGATCCCAAGCTCCGTCGTGGCACGACTGATAAGTCCCCTCGGGATGCTCGGGATCCACGGAATACTCGACCGTCCAGCAATAGCCTTCCCTGCCGTACACCGAGCCGGAACGGCACGCCGAGCCGCTCGGACCGAGGTACTGGCAGTGGACGCCGCAGCCGATGACGCCGCCTCCGGTGCTCCGGACGCAGTTGTTCGGGCGGTACGCAAACGCCGAGACCGCGATCAGACTGAGGCACAACCCGAAGACGACTCGCTTCATCCTTTCACCTCGTCTCCAACGAATCCCGGACGATCGTCGGCTCCCCTTTTCGGAGCGCGATCGGCGCGCGGGTGTACTTGTAGGTCTTCGACTCGACGACGATTCGAGCCGTCGAGCCGCGCAGTCCATACCAGACGGCGTAGAAGCGGGCGTTGTCGTTGAATCCGTCCGGAGGATGACGGCCGTCCGCATCTTCGGCGTAGATCGCGAAGTCATCGTTCGAGTGGCCGCGCTTCTTGAGAATCACGAAAAGGTCGCTCTCCCCCGTAGCCGGTTTGCACGGTGTCACGTGTGCGACTTCGCCAGCGCGCACCGTGACGATCGGCGCGAACGCGACAGCTTCATGATCCTTGTCGTAGATGCCGGCGATCCAACGTCCGGGCGGCACGCGTAGCGGACGCGTGGCGTCCTTCGCCGTGATGCGGCGCTCGAAGCCGTAGCCATCCGCGGTCAGGCTCGAGAAGCGAAACGTCTCGCCGGCTCGCAGTTCGCGATCGAGCGCGATCGCGCCGGCGGGCACGGTATCCATCGCCTCGATGAAGCCGTTGTTCGCGAACGGCGCCGGCGTGTACGCCAGGACGGTGCGACTCGCGCTGACGCGTTCCCCATCCTCGATCCAAACGCCATACATCCCTTCCTCCGCGGGCACGAACCAGCGACTGCATGGATGCACGATATCGAGGGCAGGGTCGTCATTCGGCACGAGATGAACCGTGCACGCTTCCGGCTTCGCGCTCTCCGGAATGGGAAAGAAGAAGACGCCTTGCAGTCCGCCGACGTCGCCATCACGCGGACGTGGCGGAATCACTGCCAGCAGCAGAAGCAATAGCAGCCGCATGGACGGCAGTTTTGCATGTACGGAATTCCTGCGTCAATGGGAGCGCATGCGAGCCTGAATCGGCAGTCGCTCCAGCGTCACGCGTCGCCTCGCGCATAGCCGTCGAATGTCCTCCGACGACTCGTCGAGCTCTGATTCGAGGAGCGCGATCCTCTCCTCCCGCGTCCGTATCACCGCCGCCGCAATCTGCGCTTGATCGCCGTGTGCAGCAGGATCGCGCGTCGCGTTCCGATGACGCGCGCCGCGAGGCGCATCCACCACTGGTGCTCCTCGTCATGAGGCAGGAAATCGGGATCGAGCTCCAGCACCTTTTCCATCTCGCGTTCGAAGCGCGGACGGTCGTAGAGCGAGCAGACGCGCAGCTCCTTGTACCAGTACTGCGCGAGGCGTTTGCGGCGGGCGGGCGTGGTGGCAACGCGTTCCAGCTCGCGCATGACGATGTAGTGATCTTCCGCGTTGTCGAGCATGTTGTGCGCCGACGTCACTCGTTCGCCGCGATGTTCGCGGAGGACGTAGGCGTTGCCGTCGCGGCGTACCACTTTGCCTCCGCCGAGGACGGTGATGACGAAGAACCACCAGTCGTCCATCTTCTTCACCGCCGGGTCCCAGCGGAAGCCATGCTCGAGGAGATAGGAGCGTCGATAGAGCGCTGCCGTCGTCGGCACCGCTTCGCCGGAGAGCAGCACATCTTCGATCGGACGATCGAGTTGCGGCGCGTGGCCGATCTTGCGTCGGCCGTCGGCGAGGAGATCGACCCAGCCGCTGAGCACGATGTCGGCGTTCGTCTCTCGCGCGAGCTGCACCTCCGCGGCGAGGCTGCCCGGCTCGAGCAGATCATCGGAATCGAGGAACTTGAGGAACTCGCCTTGCGCCGCGTCCATGCCGCGGTTGCGCGCGCGGTGATGCCGCTCCCGGCCCGGCGAACGAACGACCTGGACGTCGTACTTCTCGAGGAGCTCCAGCGTGCCGTCGGTCGATCCGTCGTCGACCACGATCACCTCGACGTCCGGACCGAGTGCGGACTCGATCGCCGCGCCGATGAGATGCGCGCGGTTGTAGGTCGGGATGATGACGGAGACGTCGATCACATCGTCATTCCGCTTCGAGTCGTTGCAGCAGCGTGCGCAGTGCGTCGATCACTTCGCTCTTCTCGACGTTCGGCTTGCGGAAGCTCATGTTCAGACTGAACGGCAGCGCCTTGTCCTTCACTTCGAACACGAAGTTCTTCGGGCGGCCCGCCTTCTTCGGCTCCGGCTTCGATGCCGTCTGCTTGCGCAGATCCTCGCGCGTCAGCTCCCCTGCCGCAAACGCGCGCACGACCGTCTCCATCGACGCCTCGTCGCCGGCGCGCGCCACCTGCACGAGCACCGACTTGTTCGAGATTCCCGCCTCGCGGCACATCGCGCGGATGCGATCCGGGATGTCGTTGATCGTCAGCGTCTCGGTGATCGTCGTGCGCGACTTCCCGATCACCTGCGAGATCTTCTCGTGCGTGTAGCCGAACTTCTGCTGCAGCGCGAGGAAGCCTTCCGCCTCTTCGAACGGCGTCAGGTCCTTGCGTTGGATGTTCTCAATGAGCGCGATCTCGAGCTGTTCTTTGTCGTCGACGTCGAGCTCGATCGCCGGAATCTCGTCGAGGCCCGCGATCGTCGCGGCGCGATAGCGGCGTTCGCCGCTGATGATCTGATAGCGGTTCGGCGCGATGAGGCGCACGAGGATCGGCTCGAGCACGCCTTTCTCGCGGATCGATGCCGCGAGCTCCTCGATGTTCCCGAGCTGCGTGCGCGGCTGTTCGGCATTCGGCTCCACCACACCCAGCGGCAGCATCGTCCCGATGTGCCGTCCCGAGCGGCGCGTCAGCTCGTCCACGAAGTGGGCGTCGTGACGCATTTGCGTTCGCTCGGGCAATCCACGTTTCATAGCCATCAGACCCTCGACAGAAGCTCCTCGGAAAGCGAGTAGTACTCGTTCGCCCCGCTCGATCGCGGCGCAAAGGTGAAGATCGATTCCTTGTACGCCGGGCTCTCCTCGAGCCGGATCGATTTCGTGATCACGGTGTTGAACAGCCGTTCGCCGAAGACCTGGCCGATCTGTTCGTGGATGTCTTTCGCCAGCGTCGTGCGGCGATCGTGCATCGTGATGACGACGCCGAGGAGCTGGAGATTCGGATTGGGGCGGGCTTTGATCTTGTCGATCGTCTCGAGCAGATCGTCCGTCCCTTCCAGCGCGAAGTACGACGACTGGATCGGCACGAGCACATGCGTCGAGGCGACGAGCGCGTTGACGGTGATCATGCCCAGCGTCGGCGGCGTATCGATGAAGATGTAGTCGTACTCGTTGGCCGCTGCCGCGATCTTGTCCTTCAGACGGAACGGACCGTCGAGCTCCCCGATGAGCTTCGACTCCAGCTTCGCCAGCGCGATGCGCGACGGCGCCAGCCAGAGGTGCTCGACCGGCGTGGCGACGATGACGTCCTTGAAGCCGAGCTCCTCGCTCACCAGCACGTCGAACATGGAACGCGAGACCGACCGCGGGTCGACGTACGACATCGTCGAATTCGCCTGCGGGTCGAGATCGATGAGGAGCGTCTTGAAGCCTTTGTTGGCGACGGCGGCAGCGAGGTTGATCGTGGTGGTGGTCTTGCCCACACCACCTTTTTGATTGGCGACCGTGATGATCATGTGATCTTCGGCGATTCTACGAAGCACGCACGCGGATGGGAAGCGCGTTTCCGCAAAGCCGCATGAAGACTACATCTTGTACTTTCCGAGATCCTCGGGACTGAGGTTCTCGAACCACTTCTTCGCCTTCTCCTCATCATCCCCGCCAGCCGCCTCGGGTGTGATGGTCTGGGCCTGATCGAGCACCGATTGCGCGACGAAGATCGGTGCCTCGACGCGCAGCGCGAGGGCGATGGCGTCCGACGGCCGCGCATCGATCTCCATCGCCCGCTCCCCTCCCGACCGCGTGACGACGCGGATCTGGGCGAAGAACGTCGAGTCGCGCAGGTCGTTGATCACGACGCGCGTGACGCGGGCGTCGAGCTCGCCGAGGAGGTTCTTGAGGAGGTCGTGGGTCATGGGTCGCGGCGTACTGACGTTCTCCAGTTGCAGCGCGATCGCGTTCGCTTCGAAGATCCCGACCCAGATCGGGAGGAAGAATTTTTCGGCATCGTCTTTCAGAACGACGATCGGCGAGTTCGACACCGGGTCGAGCATCAGGCCTTTGATCGACATCGGAACCAGCTCAGTCATGCGACGGCCTCCCCGCGCAACGTGTGGTGCTGCGCCTGCTCGATGCGCACACCCAGCATACTCCCCAGCGGCACGCGCGCGTCGCCGCGAAAATTCACGACCCAGTTGTCGTCGGTGCGGCCGGAGAGCATCTCCGGATCGTGACGGCTCGGGCCTTCGTAAAGCACCGGCACGACGCGTCCGCGATACGACTCCAGCCGTTCGCGTTTGTGCCGTTCCTGCAGTTCGAAAAGGCGCGTCAATCGCTCGGATGCAATGGCGTCGTCGACCGGCTCGCCGATCTTCAGCGCCGGCGTTCCCGGCCGCGGCGAATACTTGAACGCGAACATCGAGCCGAAGCGCACTTCCTCGACGAGCGACATCGTCTGCTCGAAGTCTTCGTCCGTCTCGCCCGGGAAGCCGACGATGACGTCGGTCGAGAAGTGGATCTCCGGAATCGCCGCGCGGATGCGGCCGATCGTCTCGAGATATTTCTCCCGCGAGTACAGGCGCTTCATGCGACGCAGCACGCGTGACGAGCCGGATTGCACGGGGAGATGGAGATAGCGCGAGATGTTCGCGTGATCGCGCATCGCCACGATCATCGAGTCGCTCACCTCGGCGGGATGAGACGTCATGAAGCGCAGGCGGTTGACGCCTTCGACCTCCGCGACGGCAGAGAGCAGCGCGCCGAAGTCGCGGCCGCTCTGCGGACAGCGATAGGCGTTGACGGTTTGTCCGAGCAGCTCGATCTCGACGCGGCCCGTGGCGACTGCGGCGCGCACTTCCTGCAGCACGCCTTCGAACGGGCGCGAGACCTCGCGGCCACGCGTCGTCGGAACGATGCAGAACGTGCAGTTCTTGTTGCAGCCTTCGATGATCGTGACCCACGCCTTCGTCGCCGAAGTGCGATCGAGTGCGTCGTAGTCGTAGCGCCGATCCTCGGGAAACTCGAGCGCCACGCGATGCTCGCCGGCGAGGATCTCGTCGAGGTAGCCGACGTTGCCCGGGCCCATCACGAAGTCGACCCACGGCGCGCGGTCGATGATGCGCTGCCCTTCCTGTTGCGCGAGGCAACCGCAAACGCCGATCTGCGCCGCGGTTTCTTTCTTCAGCTCGCGCAGCTCGCCGAGGCGGGAGAAGACTTTTTGTTCGGCTTTGTCGCGGATGGAGCAGGTGTTGAGGAGGATGAGACTCGCCGCGCGTTCGTCGTCGACGCGCTTGTAGCCGCGGAGCTTGAGGCCGCCGGAGAGACGCTGGCTATCCAGCTCGTTCATCTGGCAGCCCCAGGTTTCGATGAAGAAGGTTTTCATGATTGGTTGCTGTTTACTGGTTGCTGGTTACTTGCGCTGCTGCCGGTTCCAGGCGCCGAGGCGCAAGCAACCAACAACCAACAACTCGTTTCACTGCAATTTCACTCTCACGTCGCTCGCCGCCTTCAATGCGGCTCTCGCGTCGGCGAGCTGCGTCTTCGTCTCTTCGAACTTCTTCGCGATCAGGTTGTCGCGTTTGTCGAGGTCGTCTTCGTTATAGAAGCTTTCCTCGACCGCGCGCAGCTCGCGTTCCAGCTCATTCACTTTCTTCTGTGCTGCGGCCAAGGTTTCGTCGGCGGCGATGCGTTGCCGATAGAGATCGTCCTGATCGACGTACGGCTTCGGCTCCGGCTTCTTCTCGGCCGTCGCGGCGGGCTTCGCCGGCGCCGGCTTCTTTTCCACCACCGTCCCCTTCGCCTTCTTCACGTCGGCGTTGGTGATGACCTTCGTCGTGCTGCCCTTCCGCTTCGCCTTCGCGTTCTTCGCCGCATCGACCAGCGACTTCGTGTCCTGCGCCGCGGCGGCGAGCGCGGCGAAGCACAGGACGGCGAAGAATCGGCGGTTCATGCGGTGCTCGTTCCGGCCCGCCCGTAACGGTCTTCGAGACG
>JAFAVZ010000683.1 GCA_019242175.1 Acidobacteriota bacterium | reverse complement strand
AGCTCTCCGGCGACGTCTTCGGCTACTACGACAACGACGGCCTGCAATCAGACGCCAATCGAGTCGTCGCCACCTCCGGCACCTCCCGGGGCTTCACCCGCCGCGACTTCGGCGTCGACCTCGGCGGCTATCTGCTCAAAGACGAGCTCTGGTTCTTCGGCGCGTTCGACCAGGTGCGCAACTCGATCAGCAACTCGTTGCCGGACGGCCCCGCCGCCGGCGACGTGGTCGATTCCAACAGCCGGCGCAATCTCGGCTCGGGCAAGCTGACGTGGAACTTCGGCCCGGCGCAGTCGCTCGTCGCGACGTTCATGCAGGACCCGCGCGTCGACACCGGCGCCATCAACGACTCCGATCACACCCTCAACGGCCAGCCCTCGACCTACCTCGGCCGGCAGGACTTCGGCGGCCGCGACTACGCGCTGCGTTACGACGGCGTGCTGCGCTCGGATTGGATGTTCACCGCGCAGGCGGCGCGCCATCGCGAACAGAACTCCGTCGGCCCCGCGACTGACGGCGGCGACGCGATCTCGTATCGCGACGCATCGCAGGACTTCTTCCAGACCGGCGGCTTCGGCCTGATCCAGGACAAGCACTTCGACCGCAAGTTCTATGGCGGCTCCGCCCTCCGCCTCCTCGGCAATCACGAGATCAAAGGCGGCCTCGAATACCAGACCGAACGCGCCGAGGTGACGAAGCGGATGTCCGGCGGGCAGCAGGTGACGATCTTCGAGAACAAGGCGAATCCGGCGAAGCCGATCTACAGCCACTTCTACTGGACGACGCTCGATGCGACGACCGGCAACGCACCGACTTCCGCGCTCGTCGCGTCGCCGGAGCACAAAAACACGACCGCGTTCCTGCAGGACCGTTGGTCCATCAAAGACCTCGTGCTCAGCTTCGGCGTGCGTTGGGATCGCCAGCGCATCATCGACGCGTCGGGCGTCACGCAGATCGATTTGAAGAAAGACTTCGCGCCCCGGCTCGGCTTCACCTGGGATCCGACGAATGGCGCGCATCGCGCGAAGGTGTACGGCTCGTACGGCCGCTTCTACGAGGAGATCCCGATGGATCTCGTCATCCGCTCGTTCTCGTACGAACGGCAGCCGCGCATCATCAACTACAGCCCGACGAGCACCACGCCCGACGCCGGCGCCGAAACCGATTTCGACACCGAGTCGGTGATCCTCGGCGGCTTCACCGAGCCGAGCGACCCCGATCTGCGCAACCAGTATTTGACCGAGTACCTCCTCGGCTACGAGCGCGAGCTGATGCCGACGCTCGCCGTTGGCGTGAAGGGCATCTACCGCAGCTACGGCGAGGTGATCGAAGACTTCCAGTGCGACTTCGACGGCACGTACTGCATCGGCAATCCCGGCAAAGGTCTGATGAGCACGATCATCGGCCTCGACAACGTGTCGACGTTCCCCGCGCCGCGCCCGAAGCGGACGTTCAAAGGCGTGCAGCTCGATGCGACGAAGCGGTTCGCGAATCACTGGCAGGGCATCGCGTCGTATCTGTACTCGCGGCTGGAAGGGAACTTCGACGGCGAGTACGCGCCGTTCACGAACGTCGGCGCCGACCCGAACATCTCCGCCGCGTACGACTACTTCGACTTCTTCACCGACGGCATGAACCTCTCGCGGATCACGAACAAGGGTCCGCTCTCGAACGACCGCCGCCATCAGTTCAAAGTCTCCGGCCTGTACGAGACGCCGTGGCGTTTGCAGATCGGAGCCTCGGCCTATTGGCGCAGCGGAACGCCGCGCACGCGCTACGGTTACTCCGATGCGTACGGCCGCTACGAGTTCTTCCTCACCGAACGCGGCGCCGAGGGGCGGATGCCGGCAACTTACGAGGCCGATGTGCACCTCGGCTATCCAATCGCGGTCGGCGGCAAGTTCCAGGTGAACGTGCTGCTGGACGTGTTCAACGTGCTGAACGCGCAGCGCCCGATCCTGCTCGACCAACGCTGGGACTTCCAGGAGTCGGACAACGCGAAGAGCACACCGTCGAACCCGAACTACGGCGAGCCGGTGCTGCGCACGGCGCCGACGAGTGCGCGGCTGGGCGTGCGGGTCTCGTTCTAGGGAGCAAACGTGGGGACCGGCTTCAGCCGGTCCCGGCACGGGCTAAAGCCCGCGCCCACGTCGTTCTCAGAACGTAGGGCATCTCCCTCTCGCAATAGACGAGATAACTCTCGCGTTCGTACCATCGCGGAACGCGGTCGGGGGAAACTCCGTCGCTCGACACTCGTCAAACGAAGGAACCTGATGAAGCGCACACTGCTCGGAATCCTCGCCCTCGCCGCCCTCGTCCCCACCCCCACCGTCCGCGCCGAGGAGGCGCCGTCGGTGATGCGCAAACAGGTTCTTTCCCAGACCTACACGATCGATCGGAAGTACCGTTCGATGGAAGGTCCTGGCAGCCTCGAGCGCATCTACCTCGGCGATCAGGACAAGCCCGAGCTCCTCTGGATCGTCGGCGTGCACACGGAAATGGTCGGCGAAGACGGCGTCACGGCTCAGCTTCCCGAGCTCATGTGTCACGTCAACATCGACCTCGATCCGCAGCGCCACTCGGCGCTCTTCAACCTCAAGCGCTACACGTCTTCCCGTCTCATCACCCTGTCGCAGGGCATGCTCGAGGCGACGCTTCCCCCCGGCTTCGGCTTCCCCATCGCGTCGAACGAGCCGCTGATCCTCTACACGCAGGTCCTGAATCACAACATCGACAAGCCGAACAACATGAAGGTGCGCCACCGCGTGACCTTCGAGTACATCCGCGACAAGGACCTCAAGAAGCCGATCAAGCCGCTGTACAACATCGGCGCGTCGGGCATGGTGCTGCTGAACGACAACCCGCTCGCGCTCACGACGTCGATGGCGACGCCGGACACGTCGTCGATCACCGTCGACAACAAGAGCAGCTCGTCGTCCTCCTCGATGGCGATGGGCGGCGAGCACGCCGGCCACGGCACGAGCTGCCTCATCGCGCCGCGCGCGCCGAATGCCGCCGCGTCTTCGGCTGACTACGTCGACCCCGCCGGCCGGAAGATGACCGGCCATTGGGTCGTGCCGCCGGGCAAGCAGACGAACGCCAGCGACATCACCTGGTTCATGGCGCTCCCCTACGACTCGAAGCTCCACTACGCGGCGGTGCATCTGCACCCGTTCGCGAAGGCGCTGATCATCAAGGACACGACGACCGGCAAGAACGTCTTCGAGGCGAAGGCGAAGGGTCCGGCGGAAGGCATCGGCCTCTCGCACGTCGACACGTTCGTCAGCCTCCCCGGCGTGACGATGTACAAGGATCACAAGTACGAGCTGATCTCCGAGTACGACAACCCGACGAAGGAGGCCAGCGACTCGATGGCCTCCGCCTTCCTCGGTCTCGAAGATCCGGAGTTCGTGAAGCCCGACTCGCTCGACCTCACGGCGCGCGCCGCGGAGCTGCTGGTGAATTCGCCGAATCTCGTCGTCGTCATCCGGACGTCCGCCGGCGACTTCGGCGTGGAGCTGCTGCGCGATGAGGCGCCGGACGCCGTGCGCCAGTTCCTCCGCCTCGCCCGCGGCGGCGTGTTCGAGCACATGCCCGTGGTGCGCGTGAAGAAGAACACGATCGAGATGTTCAAGGGCGCGCCGACCGACGACCAGTTCGCGCTGATGAAGGCCATCGCCGTGGAGAAGACCGCGAAACACACGGCCGGAACGCTTTCGATGTGCCCCGGGGACAACACGTTCGCGATCGTGACCGGCACCGCGACCGACCGCGACGGCCGCTGCACCGTCTTTGCCCGCATCGGCCCCGGCGCCGACGTGGTGCGCGCGATCGCCGCGACCCCGCTCGACCCGAACGGCATGCCGACGACGCGCATCGAGGTGACGAAGGTGGACGTGTACGACGGCGTCTCGCCCAGCTTCAAGCTCGCCCCGGCGCGGGCGGTGGTAGCGGCGGCGGAATAGAGGCCGATTTCGCTTACCATCAAGTTCGATGAACGCGTCGCGGGAAGAGATCGAAAAGGATCTGCACGGGTATCTCGATCGAGTGCTCGAAGGCGAAACCGTCGTCGTGTTCTCGGAAGATCAGCCGGTGGCGGAGATTCGTCCGCTGCCGAAGAGATCGGGCAAACGCCCGATCGGTCTCGCGAAAGGCGACTTCGTCGTTCCGGACAACTTCGACGATCCGCTGCCGGAAGACGTCCTTCAGCTGTTTGAAGGCGAATGAAGCTGCTCCTCGCGCTCTCCCAATGAGCGCGCGGCCGGACGAGACGTAGCTCACCGGGTGAGCGGCATCATCAGTGGTATGAGCGGCAGTGGTAACTCGCGCGGCTGGGAACAGAATAGAAGTATTCTCATCGGCACGGACAACTCCATGAAACCCGCAGACATCCTCCACTCCAATCCGAACATCCTCGGGGGCACGCCCGTCTTCGTCGGCACTCGGGTCCCCGTACAGACGCTTCTGACCTATCTGGAAAAGGGCGAGACGCTCGAGGAGTTCCTGGAGAACTTCCCCACGGTCTCGCGTGAGCAAGCGGTTGGATTTCTGGAGGAAGCGGGTCGGGCGCTGCTCGCCCACATCGCGTGAAAGAGTTCTGTTCGACGAGAACATGCCGCGCAAGTTGCGCCGCGATCTCCCGAAGTTCGTCATTCGCACGGTGCAGGAAGAAGGATGGGCCGGGCTGGAGAATGGCAACCTGCTTCGTCGCGCGTCCGGTCATTTCGACGTCCTGCTGACGGTGGATCAGCGGCTGCGCTACCAGCAGAACGTCTCCCAGCACGATATCGGAATCGTCGTGGTCGAGACCATCGATACCACCGTCGACACCTTCGCCACTTTCTGTCCGACATCGCGGACGCCCTCGACGAAGTCCGGGCCGGCTCGGTGATCGTCGTAACCGATCCGCGGTAATCCCCCTCCTCCCTTCCGTCGTATCCTTCCGCCCGTCATGCATCGCAAAGCTGCGTTCCTCTTCTCCCTCCTTCTCGCCGCCGCCCTCACCGCCCAGCCCAGGCAGCCGATCACGCACGAAACCATGTGGCTCATGCCGCGGGTCGGCGCGCCCGCGGTCAGTCCGGATGGCAAGTGGGTCGTCTTCTCCGTCACGCAGCCGGCGTACGACGAAAAAGACCAGACCTCGGACCTCTGGGTCGTTCCGGCGGACGGCAGTGCGAAGGCGAGGCAGCTCACCTTCTCCAAGGCGGGCGAGAGCGACGTCGTCTGGTCGCCAGACGGCAAGCGCATCGCCTTCTCGGCAAAGCGCGACGGCGACGACGCCAACCAGCTCTACGTCCTCGATCTCGCCGGCGGCGGCGAGGCGCAGCGCGTCACCAACATCACCACCGGCGCGCGCACCCCGCAGTTCCGACCGGACGGCAAGGCGCTCCTCTTCTCCAGCGTCGTCTATCCCGGCGCCTTGGACGACGACGCGAACAAGAAGATGGCCAAGGAGCGCAAGGACCAGAAGTACAAAGTCCGGGCGTTCGACTCCTTCCCCATCCGCAACTGGGATCGTTGGCTCGACGACACGCAGGTCCACTTGGTCGTTCAGCCGATCGAGAGCGGCGCGAGATCGAAGGACCTGCTCGCGGGCACGAAGCTGGTGAACGAGACGGGCTTCGCCGGCAAGACGACCGAGGGCTCGCGGGACGAGCTGGATGCGGCCTGGACGCCGGACGGCTCGGCGGTCGTCTTCGCCGCGTCCACGAAGCGCAACACCGCGGCTTACGCGGAGTTCAGCGTCGACCTGTACCGCGTCGCGGCCGGCGGTGGCGAGCCGCAAGTCATCGCTCATGACGAAGGCAGCTACGGCCGCCCGCGCTTCAGCCCGGATGGCAAGACGCTCTTCGTCACCTTCAGCGCGAACAACGGCAAGGTCTACAACCTCGACCGACTCGTCGCGTTCGACTGGCCGTCGATGCAGAACCGGCGCGTCATCACCGCGACCTCCGATCGTTCCATCAGCTCCTTCGCGCCGTCGCCGGATGGCAAGACGATCTGGTTCACGGCCGAGGATGCGAGCCTGGAGAAGGTTTACTCGGTGCCGGCGACCGGCGGCGAAGCGAAGCTCGTCGTCGACACGAGCGTCGGCACGTACACCGACCTCGTGATCCCGGCGAAGGCGCCGGCGCTGATGCTCGTCGGCCGCTGGGGCTCGTCCGTGAATCCGGCGGAGATCGTCACGATCGATCCGGTGACGAAGGCGCGCAAGAATCTGACCGACTTCAACGTCGCGAAGGCGGCGACGATCGACTGGCAGCCGCCGCGCCACTTCTGGTTCACGTCGACGCGCGGCCGCAAGATCCACAACATGCTCTTCCTCCCCGCCGGCTTCGATGAGACGAAGAAGTATCCGCTGCTCGTCCTGCTCCACGGTGGGCCGGCGTCGGCGTGGCGCGACTCCATCTCCCTCCGTTGGAACTATCACCTCCTCGCCAACCTTGGGCCGTACGTCGTGCTCTGCACGGACTACGTCGGCTCGACCGGCTACGGCGAGAAGTTCGGGCAGGACATCCAGGGCGATCCGCTCAAAGGCCCCGCGGATGAGATCAACGAAGGCGCCGACGAGGCGATCAAGCGCTATCCGTTCATCGACGCGACGCGCCAGGCCGCGGCCGGCGCGAGCTACGGCGGCCACCTCGCGAACTGGATGCAGGCCTCGACGACGCGCTACAAGGCGCTCATCAGCCACGCCGGCCTCGTGAACTCGGAGACGCAGTACGCGACCTCCGACACCATCTATCACCGCGAGCTCATGAACCTCGGCCCGGTTTGGGAGCAGGGCTCGGTCTGGCGCGAGCAGAATCCGATCCGTTACGCGAAGAACTTCAAGACGCCGATTCTGCTGTCGGTCGGCGAGCGCGACTTCCGCGTCCCGATGAACAACACGCTGGAGAACTGGTCGATCCTGCAACGCCAGCAGGTGCCGTCGCGCCTGCTCGTGTGGCCGGATGAGAACCATTGGATCCTCAACGCGGAGAACAGCCGCCACTGGTACGTCGAAGTGCACGACTGGCTCGCAAAGTGGGTGAAGTGAGCGGGCCCGGCCCGCTGCGCTCATTGGCCGCGCCTTCAAGAGGGTCGGCGTCCTCCGGCCTGTACGGAGGCGCGGCCGAACGAGAGTCGCGGCCGTGCCCGCTCACGACGACACCGGCCTATACTCGTCCGTCATGAGACGCTCCCTCCTCGCCCTTGCGCTCCTCGCCATCACCCTCTCGGCAACGGCCAAGGAAGCGTTGCCGTTCATCGAAAACGACTATCGCGCCGCGTTGGCGAAGGCGAAGAAGGAGAACGTGCCGGTCTTCGTCGAGGCGTGGGCGCCGTGGTGCCACACGTGCCGTTCGATGAAGGCGTTCGTCTTCACCGATCAAGCGCTCGGCAAGTACGCGGGCCGTTTCGTGTGGTTGGCGATCGACACGGAAGACGCGAAGAACGCGACGTTCCTGACGAAGTATCCGATCCCGGCGCTGCCCACGATGCTCGTGCTCGATCCGCGCAGCGAGTCGGTCGCGTTGCGCTACGTCGGCGGCGCGACCGTGCCTCAGCTGTCGAAGATTCTCGATGATGGCGAACGCGCCTATCGCGGCAAAACCGCCAACTCCGCCGACGCCCTCCTCGCCTCGGCCGAAAAGCTCGCAGGCGCCGGCAAAGACGACGAAGCAGCGAAGCTTTACGGGCAGGCGATCGAGAAGGCGCCGAAGTCGTGGAAGTCCTTCAACCGCGCCGCGGAGTCCTACGTGCTGACGCTCTCGCTCGCCGACAAGACCTCGGAGTGTGCGGATGCGGCGCGCGATCTCTATCCGAAGGTGAAAGGCACGTCGTCGGGTGCGAACGTCGCCGCGACGGGCCTCGATTGCTCGCTCAATCTCGACGAGAAGGATCCGAAGCGCGCGGAGCTCGTGTCGATGCTGGAGAAGTCGGCGCGCGAGGCGTTCGACGATCCGAAGGTCGCGGCCGCGATGTCCGGCGACGATCGCTCCGGCATGTACATGACGCTCATCGCCGCGCGCGAAGATGCGAAGGACGAAACAGCGGCGAAGCAGCTGACGCAGGAGTGGTCGACGTTCCTCGACGGCGAGGCCGCGCGCGCGGCGACGCCGGAGCAACGCGCGGTTTACGATCCGCATCGCCTCAGCGCATACCTCGAGCTCGGCACGCCGGAGAAGGCGATCCCGATGCTGGAGCAGACGGAGCGCGAGAATCCCGACGACTACAACCCCGCCGCGCGTCTCGCGCTCGCGTACAAGGCGATGAAGAAGTACGACGAGGCGATCGCGGCTTCCGACCGCGCGCTGAAGCACGTGTACGGTCCGCGCAAGATCACCGTGCTCCGCGCGCGCGCCGACATCTTCGCGGCGAAGGGCGATACGGCGGCGGCGAAGCAGACGATCGCCGATGCCGTCGCCTACGCGAAGTCGCTTCCGGCGGGACAGCGCAGCGATCGGACGATCGCGTCGCTGGAGAAGAAGCTCGCGACGATGTAGGAAGGGGCACCGAGGAACGTGGGAACCGGCTTCAGCCGGTTCCGGGACGGGCTGAAGCCCGTCCCCACGCCGCCACGTGTCCGAACTTCGTAGCGAACGTAGGGCCGGCTCTCCAGCCGGCCCGATAAAGCATGGTCGCGGCGGGCAACGCCCGCCGCATCATTCTCGACTGCGGCCGGCTGGAGAGCCGGCCCTACATGCAGGAGCGGCGGCCCGAGCCGGCTGGCTAGCGCAGAACGCGTCGCCGCCCGACCACCGGCTGGACGGTCACGGCGGCGCCGTTCGCGATTCCGCATCCGTTCGAGACGCGCACCCAGTAGCGCCTCGCAGTTGCGATCGGCGCCGTCGTGAGGAGCGGCGCGTTGCCTAGCGGCTTCGTGAAGTCGAGCGTCTCGCCTTCGTACCACTGATAGACGAGCGTCGTGCCGCGAGCGTGCACCTGCAGCTGCGCAATGTCGCCCGGCGCAACGTTCACGTCTTGCGCCGGCAAGGTGATCGTCGGCGCGACGCAGGACGTTGCGACGTGCAGCGTGACGGGCGCCTCGATCGCGCCGCACTCGTTCGCCGCGCGCACGAGGAAGCTCGTCGTTTGCGTCACGCGGCCGACATCGTTCGTGATCGCAAGCGGCGCGGTGCCGTCGACGACCGTGAAGAACGCGAACGGCTTTCCGGCAATCACGTCACCATCGGACGGCGCATAGACGAACCGCGGCGGCGCGCATGGTTCGACGGTCACGCGGATCATCTCGCTGTCGATGAACGCCGCGCAGTCGTTCGTCACCCGGGCCCAGTAGCTCGTCGTCTCGCGCGGCTCGACGTTCAGGAACGTGCCGGTCGTCAGCGGCCGTGACGTGTCGCCGCTCGGCCCTTCGAACCACTGCGTGCGCAATCCGCTGCCACCCGTCGCGACGACGAAGAGTTGCGCGCCGCGTCCGGCGACGAGCGTCGTGTCCTTCGATGCCGCGCCGACGAACACAGCCGGGCAACCGCGCACCGTCACGATCCCCTCGCCACTGTCGGCCGCCGGCGGGCAACCGTTCGTGACGCGCGCCCAGTAACGCGTCGTCGTCGATGGATGTACGTCGATCGACATCGTCGTCGCGCCGGCGATCGGGCGCGCCGTGTTGCCGCGCGCGCCTTCGTACCACTGGACCTGCAGCGGCGCCGTTCCCGTCGCGGCAATCGTCAGCGTTCCAGCCTCGTCGAAGGACTGCGGCTGCGCGACGATTGTCGGCGGCGTGCAGTCCGAGGTCGCGCCGTAGACGGCGTCGATCGCCTCGCGATCCCATGGCTGGAGCGTCGCACCGATGGCGTCGTCGTCGAGATCCAGCGTCGAAGCCATCACCGCGTTCATCGCGAACGTGCCGCCGTCTCCTAGTACTTCGTCGGCGTGGCGGAGGCCGAGGGTGTGGCCGAGCTCGTGAGTGAGGATGTGGTCCATCGCGTTGCCGGCGAGCGCGCGGCCGTTCACGCCGTTCTGCACGACGATGTCCGCCTCGTAGATCGTGTAGAAACGCTCGCCACCGTAGCCATGCGTTGCGTCGGCGCGGAACCAGCCGGTGGCGAGCGCAATCGTGCTTCCGCGTCCGCCGAACGCGCCCGGAATCTCGCCGGCCGGATCGTCGAACTGGATCGAGTTGATGCCGTCCGGCAACGCGAGTCCGCTCGACGCGGAAGTCACTCCGCCGTATTGCAGCGTGACGTTCGAGCGCGGGTCGTTCGTCCACGCTCCGACGGCGCGTTCGATGGACGTCACGCCGCCGTTCGTCGCGCCTGGTTGCGTGCCGTGATGGAAGAACACAACCGGAGCGGGAAACGTCGGCCAGCGCAGACCGAGGATGCCGTCGTTGCCGGCGACCTCGAGGAGATAGCTGTTGATCGTCGGCGTGGAAGCGTCGCGCACGATGCGGTCACCGTCGAGCGGGAACTTGCCGGCGGCGAAATCGAGCGTTGTCCAGTCGCCGCGATCGGTGCGCGTGAGGAGGATGAGAGAGCGTTCGCCTTCGATGTACCGCGGCGCATCGGCGGCGAAGAAGCCGACGCCGTCCAAAACGCCGCCGAGCTCGACGATGTCGAACGTTTCTCCTTCGTGCAACGGACCCTTGCGCGCTTCCTCGACGCGCATCGTCGTGACCGTTTCGAGCCAGCCGCCCGGCGCGCGGCGCACGTGGGAACTGCCGGCAATCGCGACGACGACCGCCTCGGCATCGTGGAGCAGGGCGTCGGTGGGACGAGAGAGGAGTGCCGCGAGGAGGAGGGCCGGGATCACCGCCGGCGAGCCTACCGCGAATTCTTTACACCGGCTACACGCCCTATTTGTTGACAAATGCGATCAACAAACCAAAGAATGCGCCGGTCCGATGCGCACCACCGCCGCCAGCGAATATGGTTGCCTCGCGCTCCTCGCCATCGGCGAACGGGGCGAGGAGTGGTGCAAACGGCAGGAGATCGTCGAGCGCTTCGGCATCCCCACCGCGTTCCTCGAACAGATCCTGCGCAAGCTCACCGCCTCCGGCTTCGTCGTCTCCCGACGCGGCGCGGAGGGTGGGTTCCGGCTCGCTCGGCCGGCGGCGGACATCGTGATCGCCGACGTCATGCGCGCGATGGACGGGCCGCTCGCGCCGTCGCGCAGCGTCAGCCAGAACTTCTACCAGCCGAGCCCCGTCGAAGCATCGCCCGCCTATCACCAGCTCTTCCGCAAAGTCCGCGATGCGATCGCGGCGATTCTCGAGCAAACGACCCTGGAGGACATCCTCGATGCAGAACGAAACCACCATCGCCACCCGCACCGCGCAGGCCGCGGCGCAGGAGCTCGTGCCGCGGCTCGCCGCGGGTGAACGCGAGCACGATCTCGCCGGCCGCTTCGGCGGCGACTCCCTCGCCCTCGCCGCCGCCGAAGGCCTCCTCGGCATCAACGTTCCGGAAGGCTACGGCGAACGGCTCGGCGGCACGCTGGAGACGCTGCGCACAATCGCGCACGGATCGCCCTCGACGGCGTTGATGCTCGCCATGCACACCTCGGTGCTCTCGCACTGGCTGCTCGATCCGGCGCATGTTCCGGCCGCGCATCGTTCGCAGTTCCTCGAGCAACGCGACTGGGCGTTCGGCGAAGCGCTCGCCGGCCGGCTGTTCGGCGTGGCGAACTCCGAAGCCGGCGCGGGCGGCGACGTGAAGCAATCGCGGGCCGAGGTGCGGGAGGGACGGCTTTTCGGGACGAAGAGCTTCTGCTCGATGGGAACCGCCGCGCATTACCACATGGCCGCGGCGCGCGATGCGAACGGGTCGGTGGACTACTACGTCGTCGCCGGCGAGCCGGAGACGACGCACGTGGCGTCGGCGTGGAATGCGATGGGGATGCGCAGCAGCGAGAGCGTGTCGCTGCGCTTCGAAGGCGCGCGGGTAGTGGGACCGCTCGGATATCCGGGAATCATCGACGGCGCGAACAATCGTCATTGGTCGACACTGTCGTTCACTGCGATTTTCATCGGCATTGCGGAATCGCTGCTCGATGACGTGGCGACAGAGAAGAGCGGCATTCTGCAACGCAGCGGCGCGGTCGACCTCCATCTCACGCTGCAGGCTTGCAGGAGCTTCCTGCGCCACTGTGTCGCGACGGAGCCGACGCCGACCGATGGCGCTTATCGAAAGCTCGTACGCGACTGCAAGCTGTATGTGACGCGCGCGCTCGCGCAACAGGCGAGCAACGTTTACATCGCACAGGGCGGCTCGGCCTATCGGTTCGAGTCGACGATCTCGCGCAAATTGCGTGATCTGCTCGCAGGGCCGGCACTGCGTCCGCCGGTCGGCGTCAGCTTCGATGAGTTGTGGGAAGAGTTGGTTTAGCCGGCTTTGTCATCCTGAACAGCGAAGACTGTGAAGGATCTCCCCGCACGTGCGCTGATTGGCCGCATTTAGAGTGTGAGCCGGGGCTTTGTCATCCTGAAAAGCGAAGACTGTGAAGGATCTCCCCGCACGTGCGCTGATTGGCCGCATTTAGAGTGTGAGCCGGGGCTTTGTCATCCTGAACAGCGAAGACTGTGAAGGATCTCCCGGCGCTCATCGGACGCATCGAGGGTGAGCCGGGGCTTTGTCATCCTGAACAGCGAAGACTGTGAAGGATCTCCTCGCACGTGCGCTCATCGGACGCATCGAAGGTGAGCCGGCTTTGTCATCGGGACCGCGATCACTGTGAAGGATCTCCTCGCACGTGCGCTCATCGCCTGCATCAGGAGATCCTTCGCCCTCTGCGGGGCTCAGGATGACAAGAAGGGGAGAGTGGAGAAAAAAAGTTGGGTCCGGTAGGATCGACGCTGCGAGGCAGAAGGCTTTGCCTCGTCTGGTGAGAGAAGCCGCTGGAGATCGAGAGAGAGATTCGCAGGCCCCGCGACTGTTGTGTTGTCAGATCCAAGTTCCCGCTCGGAGAGCTGCCAACCCTGACCAGACCCACTGCGAATCATAGTGCATTCCGGAAGGAATGTCTACCTTCCCGCAATATAGACTCCTATCCGGCCCTACGGACCAGCTTCCTCGCAAAATACCCCGCCCCGAGAACCCCGATCAGCGCCGCCACTATGGCCAAAACGCGCGAGCCGGTATTGAACGTCTCCGGATAGCGAATCATGTTCAGGATGAGAATCCCGGACATTACGAGAAACAATCCGATGCGGATCGTGTAGAGAATCTGCGACGACCGCCTTGCCCGGACGCTGTCGCTCCAGAGGATCCAGAGCATCACGGTGATCGCGGCGAGTGCGATCGCAGACGGCGGCATCATTTCTTCTTCGCGTCGAGGCGTCCGTACGCATCGGGATCGAAGCCGAACACCGCATCGTCGCCGGCGAGCACGAGCGGCCGTTTCATCAGGTTCGGCTCGTCGAGGATCAGGTCGATGGCCTTGCTCTTCGTAAGCTTCGCGACGTCGATCCCCCGCTCCTTCGCCGCGCGGCTGCGCGCGTTGAAGACGGTCTCGAGCCCCTGCTCGTCGATGAGCTTGCCGAGGAGCTCGCGCGATGGACGCTCTTTCGCGAGGTCGTGCTTCTCGAGCTCGAACCCGTGAGCGGTGAGATGGTCGACGGCCTTGCGGCAGGTCGTGCAGGTCGGCTTCTGCCAGAGGATCAGCTTCTTCGTCATTTCTTGCGCACCCACCACTCGTTCGGTTGGGGAGAAGCGGCCGAAGGGGCGGGAGGGGAGAGCGGATGCTTCGGCGCGAGCTCGGCGAGCATCTGCTGGACGTCCGGCGTGCAACTGCCGCCGCAGTGGCCGGTCGTGGCGGTCGTCCGCGTCGCGACCTGGGAGAGCGTGTGCGCTCCCTCGCGGATCGCGCGCTCGATCGTCCTGTACTTGATGTTGTTGCAGCGGCACACGGTCTTGAGACCGCGAATGGCCGGATGCAAGCCTTCGGCGCTGTCCATTCCGGCCGAGGCTAACACACTGACGGCGCTGGCCCTTCCCTACTCC
>JAFAVZ010000130.1 GCA_019242175.1 Acidobacteriota bacterium | reverse complement strand
GCCTGCTGAATCAACCCGAAGACTTTCGTCAGCTCGGCGTCCGGCAGCCGTCCGGAGATGCCGGCCGTGGCCGACATGTACGAATGGCGGGCGATGCGCACCAGCTCTTTCGCGATGTCCCGCGGCGACAGCACGAAGTCGATGGAGCCGGCCACGATCGCGCTGCGAGGCATGCCGTCGACCCGCGCCGTTTCATCCTGCGCAAAAGTGATCCCGCCCTCGGACTTGATGGCTTTCGCGCCGAGCGCGCCGTCCGAGGCGGCGCCGGAGAGGACGACGCCGATGGCCCGGCTCCCCTGATCCTCGGCCAGGCTGGAGAAGAAGTGATCGATCGGCATCGTCGACGCGCCGCCGTCTTCGGTGAGGTGCAGGGAGCCGTCCGTCATCACGAGATGGGCGGCGGGTGGAGCGATGTAGACGTGGTCGTTCTGCACCTGCGTGCCGGGAGCGATCGTCCGCACCGGCATGCGCGTCAGCCGCTGCACGATCTCCTGGAGCATGCTGGTGTGCTTCGGCTCCTGATGCTGGACGAAGATGAAAGCCATCCCGGGCTTTTCCGGCAGCGAACGAATGAGCTCGGAGAACGCTTCCAGGCCGCCGGCCGAGGCGCCCACGCCGACGATCGGAAAAATCGAGGCGGCGTAGCGATCGAGTGCGTCGTCCACACGCGGAGCATCGGAAGACACAATCGAAGGTAGTTTCTTCTCCGGCTTCTTGGGCATTGCGAGCGCAAGATACACCGACGGCCATCCTTCCGGGCAGCTGTCTTGCTTTGCAAGCATCAGAGGTCAGCATTTGCGTGAACAGAAAGTAGTACTCATCGGAGCCTCAGCCGGCGGAGTGGAGGCGCTGATGGCACTCGTCGGCGAGTTTCCTGCCGATTTCCGAGCGCCGGTTTTCATCGTCCTGCACATTCCCCCCGATTCCCCCACCTTGCTGCCACAGATCCTCAGCCGCCGCGCGTTGTTGCCGGTCAGCGGGGCCGTGCACGGTGAGAAGTGGAAGGCAGGGCACATTTACATCGCAACGCCCGATCACCATCTGCTGCTCGAAGCGGACGGCACGATGCGCACGGTGCGGGGGCCGCGGGAGAACCGGCATCGGCCGGCGGTGGATCCGCTCTTCCGGAGCGCGGCGCTCGTCTCCGGACCGAACGCGATCGGCGTGATCCTGAGCGGCAATCTGGACGATGGGACGGCCGGGCTGCTGGCCATCAAACAACGCGGCGGAGTAGCCATCGTGCAGGACCCGAACGACGCGCTCTATCCGGACATGCCGCTCAGCGCGCTCCACAACGTTCCGGTCGACTACAAGCTCCCCCTGTCCGCGATTGCAGCGCAGATCGTGGAGAGTGTGAATGCGCCGCCGAGGAAACGGCCGCGCGAGAACGGTCCGGCCTTCGGTCGGATGCAACTGGAGACCCGTATGGCCGAAATGGATTCCGACGCCATGGAAGAAGATGACCGTCCCGGAAAACCGTCCGCGTTCTCCTGTCCGGATTGCGGCGGCGTGCTCTGGGAGATCGAGGACGACGAATTCGTGCGCTATCGCTGCCGCGTGGGACATGCCTTCTCGCCGGAGACGATGCTCGGCGCTCAGGACGATGTATTAGAGGAGGCGCTCTGGACGGCGCTCAAGACACTCGAGGAGAGCGCGCGTCTCTCCGATCGTCTCGCCCTGACGGAACGGGGGCGCGGTCACGAGTGGATGGCCCGCCGTTTCGACGAGAAGGCCGACGAGGCGCGGACGCGGGCCGAGGCCATCCGCCGTTTCCTGGTCACGCAGCGAGAGAGCCCGTCGGCGCGCGGCGAGCAAGCTTGAACAGGAGCGCACGCGTCTTCGCCGCGATTCGAGCCAGCCCTGATCTCGCAAGCTCGATGCTGAACGTTTCGCCGGCCGGCACGCCGTCCATCAAGGCCGTGTATCATGCGCCGCGCATGAACATCGAAGTCCGGAAAGTTATGGATGTGACGATCGTCGACTTCAAGGGTCGGCTCGCAATCGGCGTTGGGGACGAACTTCTACCGCACATCATCACCGGGATTCTGGAAGAGGGCGGAAAGAAGATTCTGCTCAACCTTTCGGACATGGACTATATCGACAGCAACGGTTTGGGCGAATTGGTGCAGAGCCTCAAGACGTCCAAACGGTATGGCGCGTCGCTCCGTCTGCTCAAGCCGCAGGATCGCGTGGCCCGCACGCTCCGGCTGACGAATCTCCTGCCGATGTTCAGCGTCTACGAGAGCGAGTCCGAGGCGATCAAGGCGTTCAGCTCGTAAAGCCGCTGGTGTCATCGCCTTTGCAGTAGCGACCGGCATGACTCTGCTGGCGCTCCTCCTCACCCTCTTCGCTACCAAGACCGCAACCGCCGCCGCACCGCTCTCCACCGCGGCGAGCACGGAAAAGAAGATTCTCGTCGTCCGCATCGGCGGCGAGGAAGTGCGGCGTTACGACATCGCCGTCGGCGCGAAAAGCCACCCGACGCCGAACGGCCGCTTCTCCGTGAAGCACATCATCTGGAATCCGGACTGGCATCCGCCCCAGGTGAAGTGGGCCAAAGGCAAGAAGCCGACCGCTCCCGGAGATCCGAAGAACCCGATGCGCGGCGTAAAGATCTTCTTCCAGGAGCCCGACTACTACATCCACGGCACGAACGACGAGGCGTCGATCGGCTCCGCCGCGTCGCACGGCTGCATCCGCATGAGCGAAGCCGACGCGACGGAGCTCGCCCGCTTCCTGATGGACCAGACCGGGATGAAGAAGCCCGATGAATGGTTCGACTCGGCCGCGGAAAGCGGCAAACCGGTGGACGTGAACCTGCCCAAACCCGTGGAGCTCGCGATCGGAAAATGAAATGTAGGGGCCGGCTTCAGCCGGTCCCCCACCGCCGCCTCAGCCCGTCGCGCGCTCCCCCCCCGGAGGCGCGCGCTCGGCATCTGCATGCGCATCGCGCACAAGCGCAGATCGGACGCGATGTCCATGATCCCCGTCGGCTTGCGCCGGAAGCTGGCGACGTACGCCAACTCCTCGCAGTCGCGCGTTGCCGCGTCGCTGGCGGCCGTGATCACGATCGTGCGCTCCAGCAAGGAGAGATTCGTCTCGCGGAGGTGCTTCATGATGGCGAACCCGTCGACCTTCGGAAGCAGAAGGTCGAGCAGGATCAGATCGATCGGCCGCTGCGCGATCAAGACCAGCGCATCCGCGCCGTCTCCGGCTGCGATCACGACGAAGCCTTCTCTCTGAGCGATTTTGGACAGCAGGGACTGCGTTGCAGGGTCGTCCTCGACGACCAACACCCTCGGACTGTCGGACATGAGAAACGGGTATCCCCTTTTTGAATTTTGGGCAGAATACCCGAATTTGCAGATTATGCAAACTAGCTCACGTCGTTTTGCGCTGCAAGAAATCGCGTAAACCAGGCGCTCGCGAGCCCCGCCGCCTGCTCCAACGTTCCCCGCTCCTCGAACAGATGGCCGGCACCGGGCACGATCTCCAGCTTCTTCGTGCAGGCGAGCCGCGCGAGCGCCTCCTCGTTCATCCCGATCACGGGCCCGTCCTCGCCGCCGACGATGAGCAGCGTCGGCGCCTCGACGCGCGGCAACGCGTCGTCCGCGAGATCGGGACGGCCGCCTCGCGAAACGACGGCTTTCACCGCCTCGGGCAGTCGCGCCGCGGCCGCGAGCGCCGCGGCAGCGCCGGTGCTCGCGCCGAACAAACCGATCCGCAGATGCGGATGCTGCGCGCGCATCCACTCCGTCGTGCCGGCGACGCGTTCGGCGAGCAGCGGGATGTCGAAGCGGAGACGCGCCGTGCGCGTGTCGACCATCTCTTCGCTCGCGGTCAGGAGATCGATCAGCAGCGTTCCGATTCCACCCTCCCGCAGCACCTCGGCCACGAAGCGGTTGCGCGAGCTGAACCGGCTGCTGCCGCTGCCGTGAGCGAAGATCACGACGCCGGTCGCGCCGTCCGGAACGATCAGGTTTCCTTCCAACGCGACGCCCGCGGCATCGACGGTCACGAGTCCTTCGTCGCGTTCGTTCATGATCACAGCGCCGACGGATACGTCTCGGGCGGCTCGTCGCCGCGCGCGAGCGGCCAGCGCTCCAGCGGCTCGACGGCGTTCACGCGATAGGCATCCGGCCAGTCCGCTTCGACGCGACCGCATTGAAGCCGCGTTCGGCGATCAACCGCTGCGTGAGCGACGCGCGCGTGCGGTAGAACTCGTGCGTCCCGTGCGACGCCTCGCCGATCAGGACGAACTGCGCGTCGCCGACGAGATCGAAGAGATCGTCGAAGTCGTGCTGCGAGCCGGTGAGCTCGACGATCGATGCTGCGAGCCGGTCGTTCATCGGATGCGTCCCATGAGTCGATGCACCTCCTCGTCCGTCGTCTGTTCGAAGTCTTCGTACCAGAGGCCGACGGCCTGGAACGGCTCGGGCGTCGCGAGGCAGAGCACGTCGTCGGCGATCGAGCGGAACGCTTCGCACGTCGACGGCGCGGCGACCGGAACGGCGACGATGATCGCGCGCGGATCGAGCTGCCGCAGCGCCTCGACCGCGGCGCGCATCGTCGAGCCGGTGGCGAGCCCGTCGTCCACCACGATCACCGTCTTCTCTTCGACGTCGAGCGGCGGGCGATCGCCGCGGTACTCGCGCTCCCGCCGCTCAAGCTCCTTTTGCTCGCGCGCCGTGACGCGGTCGATCGCCGCGGCCGGCACCGGCACGTAGCCGAGCACTTCGTCGTTCAACACGCGCACGCCGCCGGATGCAATCGCGCCCATGGCCAGCTCTTCCTGCCCCGGCACACCGAGCTTGCGCACGATGAACACGTCGAGCGGCGCGCCGAGCGCTGCCGCGACTCCGGCCGCGACCGGTACGCCGCCGCGCGGCAGCGCGAGCACGAGCACGTCGTCGCGTCCGCTTCTCACGACATCATCAGATGTCATCTCTCCCGCCACGGGCGGCGCGTCCGCCGAGCCTTGTGAAGGCTTGGCCAACAAACGCAGCGGGCCGTGCCCGCTCAGCTTCGTGGCGAGTTGCTGCCCGAGGAGCTCGCCAGCCTGCGTGCGGTCGCGAAAACGCATGCGCAGAACCGTTACATAAGATGAGCCAAAAACGGCAGACGCGGACGAAGCGCATCACGGCCGCGCACGCCACGAACAGCGCGACGTATTGCGCGAACGCGCGCCAGTCGTGCGTCCGGGGCGCCCGCTTCTCGAACGCGCGTGTCGCGGCCACGAGAGCGACGAGCAGCAGCGTTCCTTCGCGCGTCGCGGCGAATGCGATGGCGACCAGCGCCGCAATTCCCCACCGTTGCGCGACGGACAGCGGACGAAACGCGCGGCTGCCGTCGAGCTGCCACACCGGCGTCAGGTTGAACACCGTAATCCACGCCGTCGTATGCGCGACCGCGCCCCAGAAACGCGCGCCGGTCGTCAGCCAAACGATGAGCGCCACGACGGCGACGCCGAATCCCCACCAGGGCCCGGCCAAACCGATCGTCGCATCCTCGGCCGGCGTGACGCGTTCCCGCATCCGGACGAATGCGCCCAGGCCGGGCACGAACATCGGTGCGTCGGGACGCATCCCGCGACGGCGCATCGCGGCGAGATGTCCGATCTCGTGAACGTAAATGCCGGCCACGATCGCGAGCGCGAACTTCCAGCCCCACGCCGTCCAGTAGACACCGAGGGAGAGGAACATCGAGACGAGCGTGCCCATCTTGGTGAGGCCGAGAAAGAGGAGCTTCAGCTCGGAGAAGAGGACGATCGCGGCCACGGCGATCGGCCCGAGGATCTTCGCCAGGCGCGAGCCGTCGCCGCGGCGGAGGGCTTCGAGGTCCGCGCGCTGCGCGGCTTTGACCGCGGATTCGACGCGATCGGCCACGACTTCGCTCTGGCGCGAGCCGGCCGGCAACAATGCGAGCGCCTCGCGCCACAGCCGGCTCGCCGCCGTGAAGTCTTTCGCCTCCTCGGCGGCCGCGGCGTCGCGCGCCAATGCATCGAGGCGCTCCCGATGGACGAGCGCGCGGCACGACGGACAGGCGAACAACGCCGGCGCGACTTCCGTGCCGCAGCCGGCGCAGATCGTCGCCTCCGCGGTCATCGAGAGTTCGGCGTCACGCTGAACGGACCGCCATACGTCCAATCGCGTTTCTTCGTCACCTTCCACGCCTGGTAGAGACCGAAGAAGATGATCAGAATGCCGATGACGTTCCCGAAGCCGGACATGAACGGCGCGATGAACGAGAGGATGAGCACGAAGCCGAAAGCGAGCGTGAGCGCGCCGAGACTCGCGCCGGCGTTCGCCGCGTTCGCCTCGACTGCCTTCGGCTGCTGCCCTTGCTGCTGGACCTGCGTCGTCTGCTCCTGGCTGCCGTTCCGGTTCATCAGCTCTTCGATGATGTCCGGCGTGTAGTTCGCGCAGATCGACGCGTACGTCAGCAGGATGGCCAGAGTCTGGTACGCCGCGCCGCCGCGGTAGCGCGAGCCCCACAGCACGGCTTTGCCGACGCCGAAGCCGACGGCGATCGCGAGCAGCCCGAACTCCATGTTCGTCAGCTTGCGCACGCCCCAGTAGACGATGGAGCCGGCGATGGCGACGCCCAGGCCGGCGAAGAAGGCGCGGGCCATGCGGACGCCGCTCCAGCCTTCGGCCTGATGCTCCTGCTTCTCGCGGCACTGCGCGCAGACGATGGAGCCGTCGTACGCCGTGTAGTAGTTGTCGACGATGGTGTGCTGACACGCCGTGCACGTCACGGCGGACGGGGACGGCTGCGCGTACTCCGCGCGGTCGAACTGCAGCTCGTTCATGAAAGGACCCCCGAGTTGGAATGGACCGAGGGATTCTACCGCGTCAGGGACTGACTACCGTTCCCTTTCCCGCCTCGGGCATCACGATCTCGTATTTGCGGCCCGCGGCCTTCTCGCCGTCGAAGAACTTCCGCAGCGTCTTCCCGATCTCCTTCTCCGTGAAGTTGTCGAAGTCGTAGGTGAAGTGGATCGTGAAGTCGTCGTCCGGCCGCGCCTTGGAGATCGCCTTCATCGTGGCGAGATCGGGGTTGTCGTATTTGCCGTCGGCCGAGACGACGTAATGCTTCGCGCGAATCTGCTGAAAGTATGCGTCGGCGACGTTGCGCACGCTGCCGTGATGCGGGAGCTTGAGCACGTCGATCTCCAGCGGGCCGTTCGCAAGCAACCCGGCTTTGGTCAGCTCGTCGAGCGTGTGATCGCCGCGGCCGTCGCCGGTGAGCAGCATCGTCTTGCCGTTCATCTCCGCGAGCACGACGATGCTGGAGAGATTCGCCGGCGAGTTGTCGACGAAGTCCGCCACCTTCGCCTTCGCCCCCTCCTTCTTCAGGATGGGGACGAGCTCCTTTGCCCACTCGTCCCGCAGCAATTTGAGGTTCGCATCGTTCGGGCCGATCACCGTCAGCTTCAGATCGCCGATCTGCAGCACGTGCTTTCCCGCGACCACGGTTCCCTTGAACGGCGCGTTGCCGTCGAGACCGAGGAAACGAAGACGGTTCGCGAGATCCCTCCCCTGCTTCACGCTCTCCGCATTCACGGTCTTCGACCCGTCGAACACCTCGGTCGAAGCGGCGGAAACGTCGGCGCCACCCACTTCCGCCGCTTCCGCGCCGGATGCCTTGCCGCCGGCGATGGTGTCGTCGAAGGAGTTGAACCAGAAGCGGCGGATCTTCCACGGCGCCGGCTGGCCGTCACGTTTCTTCTGCTCGACCTTCTCCGTGAGGTCGAGCAGGCCGGTGATGTGATCGGCGTCGATGTGGCTGACCATCATCAGCTCGATCTCCAGCGGCTTGTCCTCGGCGAGCTTTCGCTCCTTGCGCAGCTCCTTCAGGCGCGGTTGGAGCGAGCCGGTGAAGACGCCGGGAGGACCGCCGTCGATGACGATCAGCTTTCCGTCGCCGAAGTGGAGGAGCAGCGCGTCTCCGTGTTTCGCGGGCAACGCTTCGAGAGCAAACATCTTCGCCTCCTTCAAACCGATTGCAGCGCGCGCAGGACGTCGAGCATGCCGGCGCCCTGGAAGTAGCGCTCGCGCCCGAGGTCGGTGGCGGTGGAGCAGAGGATCTGCTTCACGCGGGATGGCCGCCCGACCAGCTCGTTGTGCCGGGCCATGAGCAACGCGCAGGCGCCGCTCACGTGCGGCGCGGCCATGCTCGTCCCGTCCTTGAGTCCGTACGAGTCGTTCAGGATCGGCGCGCTGATCTTCTCACCCGGCGCGACGAGATCCGGCTTGAGCCGGCCGTCGCCGGTCGGGCCGCGGCTGGAGAAGTAGCTGACGCCGTACGTGTGGGGCCGGAAGCGATGCGTCGCGCCGACGGTGATGATGAGGTCCGCGTTTCCCGGGTCGGTGATGCTGATGCTGTTGTACGTCTCCATCACGCCGTCCGGCGAGACGGACTTGCGATAGCCCTGATTGCCCGCCGCGGCGACGACCACGACGCCCGAGGAGACGACGCGCTCGCATTCGTCGCAGATGGGCGTGCGGCCGCACGCGTAGTTCGCGACGTCGTGCGGGATCGAGAGGCTGAGGTTCACGCCGTGCAGCGAAACGTAGTCGTTCGTCGCGTTGAGATGTCTCGCGAACTGCAATGCCGCCATGAGCGCGAACTCGTCGCCGCGGCCTTCCTCGTCGAGCACACGCAGGTCGTAGAGCCAGAGGTCGGGGCAGACGCCGACCAGGTTGTTTTCGAGGCCGCTGTCGCGATCGCTCGTGCGCCAGTCGCCGGCCAGGATGCCGGCGACGTGCGTCCCGTGATCGTGGCCCGGCGCGCGGTACTCGTCTTTCGTGTGCGGCACTCGCAGGAGCGGCTCGAGCAGACGCCAGTCGATCGTCCGGCCGCCGCTGATGTCGTCGTACAGATCCTTCAGATGCTGGCGCAGGTCGTCGTTCGCACCGAGCCGGGCCTGCAACGCCGCGGGGAGATCTTCCGGCTCTTCGACGTCGAGGATCTGATGCAGTCCGGTGAAGTCGTACGTCGCCTTGATGCGCGTCCCGTTGCCGTCTTCGCCGTCGGCGTCTTTCCACGGATCGGCGCCGATCGGCTCGCCCGTTCCCTTGCGGAGGCGGAACGCGGGATGCGTGGCGTCGATGCCGCTGTCGATGACCGCCCACGTCAGCTCGTTGCACTTGATGTCGAAGAGCCGCCGGGCGGCGTCGGCCTTGATGGCGAGCGTCGAGCGATAGACGGTGGGACTCGCCTCGCGATTCAGCGAGATGGAGTAGATGCGCGCCTTCGGACTGGCCGGCGCGATGGCCTGCGCGAGATCGATCGCAGCGTGGATGATCTGCTTCCACGCGTCGTCGCTCGCGTTGGCCACACCGTTTTCGACGATCGATGGATGGAGCTCGCCGCCGCCGTGCACGATGGCCAACGCACCGGCGACGCGCATCATCCAAATCAGGTCGCGACGAAGCCGCAGGAGCGAGCCGTCCGGCCGGCGGATCGAATCCTCCGGGCTCTTCATCGCCTTCACCAGCGGCGCGTCTTCGGCATCGCGAAGCTCGGCGATCTGCTTCAACGCGCCTCTGCGCTCCAGCTTCTGCCACCAGTCGGTCATCGGCAGCACCACGAGCAGCAGGTCTTCGAAGTAGAGCTCCGCGGCGACGGTCGACTGGTTGTAGACGACGCGCGCGCGGGTCGCCGGGTTGTGGCCGAAGCGCCGCCAATCCTCTTTCGCCCGCTCGCTCTCCAGCCGTTCGCGGAGCGCCTGCGCGGTCGCGCCGGTCGTCGTATCGCCATACGGCGCGATCAAGAGACGCACCGGCGGATGCGGATCGTACCGGTCTTCCGTCGGAGCGGTGACGCGTTCCTCTTTCGGCTGCGCGGGACTCTTCGCGAACTCCAGCCACACGTCGGGAAGGATCGGCGAGTCCTGCGTGAAGCGGCGCACGCGGCCGGTGCCGAACATCAGGTCTTCGATGATCTTGCGCTCGATCGCTGCGGCCATGTCAGATCCCTCTCGGGTAAGGGAACGCGGGCGCGGCCAGCGCGTCCGCGCGCCAGTACGTACGCACGGCGCGTTCGGCCATGCCGTAGCCGAAGTTGATCAGGCGCTCCTGCAGCGCCCCGTCCATCTTCGCCAGCCGCGTCGACACCTCGGCCAACTCGCGCGCCTTTTCGTTCGACAGCACCAGCTGACTCGGCGCCGTGTATTCGTCGGGACTCGTCCACATCCCCCAATAGGCGCCGTCGCGCACCTTCGCCTGATACGCGGAGACGACCTGCCGTTTGCGCAGGCTGCGCACCTGGTTGTCGATGAGGGAATTCACGCGCAGGCTGTGCCGCGCCGCGTCGCCGTGGGGATCGGGATCGGGCTGCATCTTCGCCCCGGCGTCGCTGACGAGGATCGTCTTGCAACGTTTCCACGCCGTCTCGATGCCCATGTTGTCGTACACGCCGCCGTCCGTCAGGCGGACCTCCGTCGTGTACGGCGGCTTCTGCAACGCCGCCTCGCCGCTGTTCGCCTCCCATTCGTCATCGCCGAACTCGAGGCGCACCGGCGACAGCACCGGCGGGAAAGCCGAAGACGCGGTCACCGCCTCGGCCAGCAAGCGCCGCGGGTTGCGAATCATGCCGACGCGGTAGTCGCGGATGTACGGCTTCGAGAAGCGGAACAGCGCGCCAGTCTGCACGTTCGTGGCGTTGATCACGAAACGCGGCGCGTCCGGCAGGTCCTGCAGCGTCGCGCCCTGGTAGAGCGTCTCGTCGTACGCCTTCCGCACGCGATCGCTGATCGTGCCCGGCAGCAGCGCGCCGAGGAGCACCGCCCGCACGTCGATCGTCTTCGAAGCGAGCTTGCGGATCGGATCGACGACGAGGCTGCGAAAACGCGTCGGATGGCCCGGCGTCCCGAACGCGATCGCGTTCCAGCGCAGGCCGAGGAGTGCGGAGGTGATCGATCCACCCGAGACGCTGGAGATGCGTCCCGCCTCGGCGAGGATGCCGGCGTCGCTCAGATACCAGAGCGTGCCGAGGTGGAAGAGCATCGCCCGGTAGCCGCCTCCGGAAAGGCAGATCGCGAGGCAGTCCTCGAGATTCTCCGCGTCGGAGTTGGAGAGGAGAGATGCGGGTACAGCGTCCTTCATCTACTGAATAGGAAGGACATCGTTCCGCTTTTCCCTCCTACTTCATCGCATTTTCCACGTCCTCGGCCGTTTTGGGCAAGCCCGCGGACAATTCGACGAGCGTTCCGCCGACGCCCACCATGAAGATGTCCTCGATGCGGACGCCGAGGCGCTCCTCCGGGATGTAGATGCCCGGCTCGATCGTGAAGACCGCACCCGGCTCCAGCGGCTTCGCCGTGTCGCCGGAGTCGTGCACCTCCAGGCCGACGTAGTGGCTGAGGCCATGGATGAAGTACTGGCCGAGTGGCTGGCCGTGCGCGTCCTTGCCGTGAGTGTTGATGTAGTCGTACGCGACTTTGTAGAGCGAGCTCTCGCTGGTGCGGCCGATCGTCGAGGAGCCGGCCTTGAACGCGTCGATCGCCGCGCGTTGGGCGCCGAGGACGATGTCGTAGATCTCGCGCTGGCGCGGGGTGAACTTGCCGTTCACGGGCAACGTGCGGGTGATGTCGCTCGCGTAGTACGAATACTCGCCCGCGACGTCGAGCACCACGAGGTCGCCCGCGGCCAGCGTCCCGCTGTTCTCCGAGTAGTGGAGAACGGTGGAGTTGTAGCCGGAGCCGACGATCGGCGCGTAGGCCGGAACCTCGCAGCCGCGCTTCTCGAACTCGTACCGCATCAGCGCCGCGAGCTCGTTCTCCGTCATCCCCGGCTTCGCGGCGCGCATCGCGGCCTTGTGCGCCTCGACCGAGGCATCGGTGGCTTTGCGGATGAAGGCGATCTCGCCGCCATCCTTCGAGAGCCGCAGCGCGCCGACGATCGAGGACACGTCGCGCATGGAGGTGTAGTTCGGAAAGGCGTTCGCCCGGCGCAGCCAAGCGAGCGGGATCGTCGAGGCGGTGGCGCCGGAGTCGGAGATGTCGCTGTAGACCGTCGCCTGCGGAGACGGAAGCACGCGCACCAGCTCGTCGCGGAGATGATCGAGGACGTCGATGTGATCGAAGCCCGTCTGCTTCCGCGCATCGGGCGACTCGGCGCCGAGCTTCGGCCCCGTCCAGCGCTCCTGCGATGCGTTGTGCGCCGGCAGAAAGAGGATCTCCGTGTACGGCTTCGGCGCGACGAGGAGCGCCGCCCCCGGCTCGCGCCAGCCGGTCAGGTAATAGAAGTCTTCGTTCTGGCGGAAGCCGCTCGTCGCATTCTGCCCCTCGGCCTCCGTCGGCGCGAAGAGCACCAGCACGCCGTTGCCCAGCTGTGCGGCGAGGCGCTGCCGGCGGGCGCGATAGTCGGCGTTGGGCTGGCGCTCGAAAGCCGAGACGGCGGTGGCGAGCAGCAACAGAAGGGTGACGAAGAGCTTGCGTCGCATCCGGGGATGCTAATCGAAAAGTAGGGTTTGCCGAGGGCAATGTGGCTGAGCCCGCAAGTAGGTGCAATGGGTTGAGTTTGGCAAGTCTCGACGGGCAAAAATTTTCTTGACGCTCAGGAGCGTCAGGACTAGCCTAGGCCGGCATTTCCAATAACATTAGTCGGTTCCACCGTCCAACAATCCAATCAACAGGGGGGCAGGACGTCAAACGTCCATCCAGAATGCGTAAGCTTTTCGCTTTTCTCTCTCTATTGTTGTTGACGACCTCCGCGTTTGCGGGATCGCGTCCGGAGTACGACGCGCTCGGGGCAGTCAAGGCGAAAGCCTCGGCCCAGGTCATCGAACGAGGACTTGCCGCGAAAGCGGGCAAGCTTCTCAAGCCGGGCAGCCGTATCCAGACGGAAGCCCGCTTCGGCGTTCCCACCTTCGTCTGGAGCAACCCGGCGTTCGCAGGCGTCGCCACCGTGGACCTCGGCGGTCCGCGCAGCGTCTCGACGGACAGCCTCGAGGCGGCCGCCGCGCGCGGTCACCTCTCCTCGTTCGCGTCGCTCTACGGCCTCAACGGCCTCGACGTGTCGTCGGCTGAAGTGGCGGCTGTGCACAACACCGGCCGCGGCGGCGTGATCGTGCAGTTCCGGCAGAAGCTGGACGGCATCGAGATCTTCCGCGAGCAGACGAACGTCGTGATGCGGCGCAACCTCGACGTCGTGGCGATCGGCGGCTACATCAGCAGCCTCTCGACCCCGGCTTCGCGCGGCACGCTCGCATTCCGGCTCGACGCCAGGAACGCGGCCACGAACGCGCTGCAGGATCTGACCCTCGCCGGTCTCGACGCCTCGCAGCTCCAGCCATTCGGCTCCCGCGACGGCTATGACTTCTACTCCCTCCCGGCCAGCACGGGCGTCACGCTGACCGAGCCGGTGCGCATGAAGAAGGTTTACTTCCACGACGAAGCGGGCCTCGTTCCGGCCTACCGCGTGGAAGTGTGGGCCCGCACGTCGGGTCACGCCTCGGTCGACGGCATGGACGACGAGCTCTACTCGTACGTCATCTCCGCGGTCGACGGCTCCGTCCTCTACCGCCACAACCTCGTGGCCTATGAAAAGGCTCAGAACTTCCAGGGCCAGGCGCACGCCTCTCTCGGACCGGGCGGCTTCACCTACCGCGTTTGGGCGGATCCGGTGACCGGCATCCCGTACGACGAGCCGTCCGGCAACGGCGTCCATCCGAAGATCGTCGCGACTCCGGACGGCACGCAGTATCCGTTCGTCGCGCAGGCGGACGTCACGCTGCCGAACTTCCCGTTCAGCCAGAATGACCCGTGGCTCGCCCCGGGCTCGACGGAGACGACCGGCAACAACGCCGACGCGTACGTCGACCTCTTCAATCCGGACGGCTACAGCCCGGCCGGCAACCCGGCCGACCCGGCCACCACGGACTTCCACGCGCAGATCACCAGCGCGGGCCAGTTCCTCCACACGCACACCCCGGATGCCTCGCCCATCACGGCCGAGGCGCGCCAGGCGTCCGTGCAGCAGATGTTCTACAACGTGAACTTCCTGCACGACTGGTACTACGACTCCGGCTTCAACGAGGCCTCCGGCAACGCCCAGGCCTCGAACTTCGGCCGCGGCGGCGCGCAGAACGACCGCCTGAGGGCTGAAGGGCAGGACGTCAGCGGCCGCAACAACGCGAACATGGCCACGCCTGCGGACGGCGCCTCGCCGCGCATGCAGATGTTCCTGTTCGACTCGAACGCGATCAAGTACTTCGACATCCTCTCCCCGGCCGGTGCCGCGGGTCAGCGCACGAACGTCGGCACCGGCCAGTTCGGCGCGCAGGTATTCGACGTTACCCAACAGGTCTTCCAGCCCAGCCCGGCGCACGGCTGCACCGCGGCCTCCTTCACCGGCGCCTCAGGCAAGATCGTCATGGTCGACCGCGAGCCGACCGCCACGTGCTCCATCGGCACGAAGCTGAACAACGCGATGGCCGCCGGCGCCGCCGGCTTCGTCCTCGTCAACCTCTCCACGACGCCGAACCAGGCCGTGAACGTGACGGGCAGCCTGCCGACGTTCACGATTCCCTTCATGTCCATCACGTGGAACGACGCGGCCTCCATCAAGACCGCTCTCGCGGTGCCGAGCACCGTCACCGGCCGCATGCGCCGTGATGCGGGCATCGACCGCGACGGCACGGTCGACACGCAGGTCATGTCCCACGAGTGGGGCCACTACCTCTCCAACCGCCTGATCGGCAACTCCGACGGTCTCACGACCCAGCAGTCGGGCGGCATGGGCGAAGGTTGGGGCGACACCAGCGCGATGATGCTCACCGTGCGCGCGGACGACACGGCCACGCCGAGCAACGCGACGTGGAACGGCGCCTACGCTCTCGCCACCTACGTCACGTCGGGCGGCGCGAACAACGGCTACTACTTCGGCATCCGCCGTTTCCCGTACTCGACGGACATGACGAAGAATCCGCTGACGCTGAAGCACATCGCGGACGGCAACCCCATCACCGGCGGCGCCCCGAACAACGGCGGCATCGACGGCTCCTCGAACTCCGAAGTGCACAACACCGGTGAGGTGTGGGCCACGATGCTGTGGGAGTGCTACGCGTCGCTTCTCCGCGACACGCAGGGACCCACGCCCCGCCTGACCTTCAACGATGCGCAGAGCCGGATGAAGGACTACCTCGTCGCCAGCATGAAGATCTCGCCGTTCGCGCCGACGTTCCTCGACGCGCGCGACTCGATCCTCGCTGCTGCCTACGCCAACGACTACTTCGACTACTCCAACTTCTGGGCTGCGTTCGCGAAGCGCGGCGCGGGCGAGACGGCCAGCATTCCGGATCGCTTCACCCTCGACAACAACCCGGTGACGGAGAGCTTCACGACGCCGGCGGAAGTCATCTTCAACGGCGCGTCGCTCAACGACAGCGTCTCCAACTGCGACGGGGACGGCGTTCTCGACAGCGGCGAGCGCGGCAAGGTCACGCTCACGCTCCGCAACGTCGGCAACGGCGCGGTCGGCAACCTCACCGGCACGGTCTCCACGTCCACCCCGGGCGTCACGTTCCCGGCCGGCACGGCCATCAGCTTCCCCGCGGTCGATCCGTTCGGCACGACCTCGGCTTCCATCGACGTCGCTCTCGCTCCGGGTCTCGCCGGCGCGCAGGCGATCGACCTCGGCCTCACGTTCACCTCGCCGCAGCTCGCGGCTCCGGGCAACGGCACCGCCTCGTTCCGCGGCAACACCAACGCCATCCCGGCCTCGACGGCCACGGATACGGCGGAAGGCACCACCCTCTGGACGATGACGTCGCCGACGATCACCATCGGGACTGCCCCCATCGTGATTCCGGTCAGCTACCCGCAGCAGTGGGTGAAGAAGCAGGTCAGCGCTCTGCAGCACGTCTACCACGTCGATGACATCGGCCTGTGGACGGACAGCCGCCTCACCTCGCCGGTCTTCACCGTCGACGGCAGCGGCTCCTTCAACATGCAGTTCGACCACAGCTGGGGCTTCGAGTTCGACGCCGGCGGCAACTACGACGGCGGTGTCATCGAGATCTCCGTCAACGGTGGCGCCTTCGCCGACTTCGGCGCTTCCGCCTACAACGGCGTGATCCTCAACTACGGCGGCGCCAACAACCCGAACCCGCTCAAGGGCCGGAACGGCTTCGTCAACAACTCGGCCGGCACGGTCCACACCTCGCTGACCTCGGCCATCGCGCCGGGCTCCACGGTGCAGGTCCGCTTCCGCGCGGCTTCCGACGGCGGCTTCGGCGCGGCCGGCTGGGACGTCGACAACATCCAGTTCTCGGGTGTGGTCGAGACTCCGTTCAGCACGATCGTCGCCGACACCGGCTGCGCGGTCGCTACCACCACCACCATCTCCCCGAGCGCGAACCCCTCGCCGGCCGGCACCAGCCTCACGCTGACCGCGACGGTCACCTCCGCCTCGGGCAGCCCGAACAGCGGCACGGTCACGTTCCTCGACGGCGGCTCGCCGATCGGCACCGGCTCGGTCAGCGCCGGCGTCGCCACGTTCAGCACCTCTTCGCTGAGCGCCGGCTCGCACACGCTGTCGGCCCGCTTCGAAGGCATCGCCGGCTTCCTGCCGTCGACCTCCGCGACCTTCACGGAGACGATCGGCAAGATCGCCACGAGCTCCGCGCTCGTCGTCAGCGTCTCGCGCACGACGTTCTCCCGTCCGGTGACTCTCACCGCGACGGTCACGGGCACGACGGGCACGCCGACCGGCACGGTCACGTTCTATGACGGCGTCAACGTCCTCGGCTCGATCGGCCTCAGCGCCGGCAGCGCCGCGTACCCGACCTCGTCGCTGGGCGTCGGCTCGCACAACATCA
>JAFAVZ010000675.1 GCA_019242175.1 Acidobacteriota bacterium | reverse complement strand
GCCAGCATCTTCACGTCGCCCATGCCCATCCCCTCGATGTTGCGCAGGAAGCGGTAGGCGAGGGCGACGAACAGCAGGATGCCGCCTCCTAGAGCCGCGCCATAGACGGAGTCGCTCCAGGAGCGAGCGAGGACGAGATCGCCGGCGTAGAGATCGCCCAGCATCAGGACTCCGACGAGGATGCCGAGCAGGATGCCCGGGTAGTTGACGACGTCCGGCAGGAGCTGGACGTCGAGGTCGATCCAGATCAGGACGATCGTCATGGAGACGATCGCCGCGAGGGGGAGGAAGTCGAGGGAGACGCCGGTGCGGAGAAAGAGCGCCAGATAGAACAACGCGTTCGCCGCCTCGACCAACGGATACCGCACGGCGATCGGCGTCGCGCAACTCCGGCACCGCCCGCGGAGGACCGTCCAGGAGAGGAGCGGGATGTTGTCGTACCAGCGAATGGCGGCGTTGCAGTTCGGGCAGTGGCTGCCCGGAAAGACGATGGATTCCTCGCGCGGCCAGCGGTGGATGACGACGTTGAGGAAGCTGCCGATGACGGCGCCGAGGGCGAAGGCGTAGAAGCCGAGAAGCGTCGTCAAACGGGGCGATTGTACCGGTGCCGTCGCATGTTATGTTCCGCGTTCTCCTCCGGGAGGCGAACGGGGTCTGGTGGCTCCCGCGGTCTTCAAAACCGTTGTTTCGGCGCGGAAGCGTCGAAAGGTTGGTTCGATTCCGACACGCCTCCGCCAGGAGGGGAGGGGGCGGGGTTTAGCGCTCTGCGGCCGAGATCGGACAGCTCTGGCGTAAACTTTAGGCCAAAGGGAACGCCGACGTTGCGCGCTGTCAGACGAAGAGCCCGACTGGACCGAAGTATCGGTGTCCCGCCAGCCGGGGTAGCCATCGCGACGATCACTGCGAGTGTGCGGTATGTGGGAAGCCCTGAACACAAGGACGTGCCGTCGTTCGCGGGTCGTCCGCGACCGCGGGCAGATGCGTCGATCTGCGATCGTCGCCTCGGCAGTGGAGATGAATTGACGTCGTGGCTGCGTGAGGCGATTACCAGAGGAGCGTTCGGCACGCTCTGGGAAGGGAACTTCCCGCGTTACGTGTGGTTCAAGGACGGCGACGTCGTTTACGAGGGCCGTTTGATCAACCGCGAATTGGGCGAGTACAAGGGCTACCCGCTCGAGCAAAACGAGTGGCCGCCCGAGCTTTCACGACTCTATGAATGACCTTACGTTCGAATTTGAATGGGCCGATCCCCTCGGCGCGCGCGGCCCGGAATTGCGCGCGACATGGGCCAGATTCGCGATTCGCATAGATCAACGCTACGCGTCTCGCGTTTTCGATCAAAACGTGAAGACTGTTCGGGAAAGTGTCTACCTTCCGTTGTATCCGATCGCGGAATGGGTCGCTTCAAACTGGTGGCGACTGCTGTTCGAAATCGAGTCGTCCGAACGCGCTGCAGATCCATCGTATGAACGACGCCATGACTTTCGTTGGGCGCGCGAAGGATACTCGGTGCCGCCTTTGTCATTCACGGCCGTTGGAAACGTACTGCAACTCCAGTGGATGCCTGAGATTCTCAGTCTTCACCAGCTTGAATTCCTGGAAACGGGTTCAGCGTACGTTTCGCTAGGGACCGCACAGCAAAGTCTCAGGGCTTTTGTGACCGCTGTTACCGAGCGCCTCGTCGCATGCGATATCTCCGATACTTACCTGCAGCAGGAATGGCGGGTTGTTGCCAACACAGACGCAGAAGAGGCGGAGTTTTGCGTTGCTGCCGCAACTCTGGGCTTCGACCCCTACGATCTGGAGGAGGCCGTGGCGGCGTCGATCGTTGCGGTCGCTGAATCGCTGCCGACGAACATCAGGCGGGAATTCTTTATTGTCGCGAGCCGAGAGAACCTGCGAGAACAGTCAGCCGTAATTAAGGATGGTATTGAGCAACTGCGCGAGAATCGCGCAGATCTCAGGTCGCTGAGATACTTTAGGGACTCCATTCCTCCGGCAAGCGCAAATGGTCTTGCACCTTGGGAAGACGGATACGATGCGGCGCGTGCGTTACGCTCTGACCTGAAAGCAGGCGTTCGTCCCATTCAATCGTTTGATGATCTCGCCGACATTCTGGGGGTTGGGCATTCCCAGTTTTTGGCAGCAATCGTCGATCAGCCTCTCGCCGGGCGTGCATATGAAGCCATTGTGGCGACCAACCATCTCGAAGGTCCCGTATTCAGAACGAACCCGAGACACGACACGGCAAAGCGGTTTCATGTGTGCCGCGGGCTATACGAGTACCTGTCAGGAAACGATGATGGACCTTGGTTGGTCACCACGGGTCTCTCCGATCGGCAGAAGAGAAACCGAGCGTTCGCAGCGGAGTTCTTGGCTCCCTCTGCAGGTATTCGAGAGCGAGTGCGCAGTCGAGTGATACCAGGGTCAGAAGTTGAAGAGCTAGCAAAGCATTACGGTGTTTCGACGGACGCAATCGTTCATCAACTGCGAAATCATCGCATTGCGTCCATTGCTTGGTGATGTCGTTTGCGGGAACCGGAAGAAATGAGAGCTGGACGTCGAGTGGCAGATCGATCAGTTCGCTCCCTGACGCGCCACTCGAACAAGCCGGCCTATCCTCATCCTCGTTCTAGTTAACTCCCTACTTCGGCGCGTCGGTCAGGAACCCTACCTTCATCGCCCCCGCCTCATGCGCCGCATCCATCGCCTCCACGGCCCGATCGAAAGAGATCTGGTCCTCGGCGTTGATGAACACCACGCGGTCGGCGGGGGGGCGGGACACCATCTGCGGCGCGAGCGAGTCGCGGAGCGCCTGCGCCGACGCCATCTTCGACGTGTTCAGGTAGATGCCGTCCGCCTTCACCGTCACCACGAGCTGATTCTGCTGGCTCGGCGGCGGGGCGGTCGTCACCTCCACCTTCGGCGGCACCTCGACGTCGAGGCCCATCTGCAGGATGGGCGTCGCCACCATGAAAATGATGAGGAGCACGAGCACCACGTCCACCAGCGGCGTGATGTTGATCTCGGAGCGGACGCCGGAGCCACCGCCGCTGAACGCCATCTACATCCTCCCCTGCGCCATCTGCGAGCCGGCCTGCTGGTTCTGGGTCATGATCGCCACGCCCGTGAAATCCGCCTCGTTCGCGGCCTTCATCACGATGCGCACCTTCCCGAAGTTGATGCGCTTGTCCGCCTTGAGCATCACGGCCCGCGACGGATCCTTGTCATGTTCCGCCTTCAGGTAGCGGGGGAGATCGCGGTCCGGAATCCAGTCCTGGCCGACAAACACCGTGCCGTCCTGCTTGATGGAGATGATGAGATCCCCTTCCTTCCCCGGCTTCTTCTCCGAGTGCGCACCGGTGGGAAGGAGCACGTCCACGCCCGACTGGAGCATGGGCGTCACGACCATGAAGATGATGAGGAGCACGAGGCAGACGTCGACGAGGGGGGTGACGTTGATGTCACCCTTCACCTCGTCGGGGCTGCCCCCGCCGGCGCCGAAAGCCATGGCTTACCTCTCGCTCAGGCCCGGGCCCGCGCCCGCGCCTCGTTCTTGATGAAGTAGTCGACCAGCTGCGACGAGGAGTTCGACATCTCCACCTGGAAGCGGTCGACCTTGTTCAGGAAGTAGTTGTACAGCCACACCGCCGGGATGGCGACGAAGAGGCCGAACGCCGTCGTGGCCAGAGCTTCTGCGATACCGGCCGAAACGGCGCCGAGGCCGCCCGAGCCGCTGATGGCCATGCCCTGGAAGGCGTGGATGATGCCGACGACGGTGCCGAACAGACCGATGAACGGCGCGGTCGTGGAGATCGTCGCCAGGTTGCCCAGGCCCTTCTTCATCTCCGCGGTCGTCATCAGCGTCTCGCGCTCGACGGCGCGTTTCGCCGACTCCACGATGTCGAAGTCGGGTGGTAACTGTTGCGAGCTCTCGTACTGGAACTCCGTGAGACCCGCCGACAGCACGCGCGCGAGATGGCTGTGCCGGAAGCGTTTGTCCTTCGCGAAGTTGATCGCTTCCTCGAGCTTGTGCTGCTTGAGCAACGGCGTCACGCCGCGGGCGACTTGAAGCGACTGGCGCTTCGCGTTCTGGAACCGCCAGAGCCGCTCGATCGCGATGGTCAAAGACCAGATCGACATGATGGCCAGAACGATGACTACACCCCGGGCCAGCCAGTTCATCGTCTGCCACATGCCAACCATGCTGAAACTGGTTTGCATTCCTTCCATGACGAAACTTCTCCTCTCGCTACGGTCTCACTGCAGGTGGAAATTGACAGTGAGGTTGTAAATGACGGGGACGGGTGTGCCGTTGAGGGTTCCGGGCTTGAAACGCCACTTCTTCACTGCCTCCAACGCCGCGTTGTCCAGGCCCATCGGGAGGGGCTTGAGCACGCGGGCGTCGGTCACGTTGCCGTTGCGGTCGATGATCGCCTCGATGATGACCAGGCCTTCGATCTTGGCCCGGCGGGCGATGTCGGTGTACTGCGGGTCGACGCGGTTGATGGCCACCGGCGCAATGACGTCGCCGCCGACGCGCACCGGGCGATCGCCCGTGCCGCCGATCTGGCCGCCGACCTGTCCGCCCAGCGTTCCGCCGACCACGCCCCCCACCACGCCTCCGACCACCCCGCCCACGACGCCGCCGACCTGACCGCCGACGACGCCGCCTTCAACGCCGCCGGTCGTGTCGGTGTTCGAGGTGTCGACTTCGGGGATGTCCTGGGGGATCTCCGTCGGCTGACGGAACGTCGGCTGGGGCGTCTGCGGCTCCACCCGCGGCGTCGTGCGCGGATGCGATGCGGCGCTCGATGCGGGCGGCGGGGGTGGGGGAGGAGGGGGCGGAGGCGCCGACTGGACCACGAAGGCCTGGATCGGCTTCTCGATCACCTCGGGATTCTGCTTGATGTAGAGCCCCGCGGCGATGATCGCGCCCACGATGCCCAGATGGATCACGGCGGATACGAGCGCCGTCACCCACTGGCCTTTCTTTTTGTCCTTGCCGGCGGACTCGATGAGTACGTCGTCAAACATGGCGGCTCACCTTCTTCCCTGTCGACCCTGCTCAGCTACTTCAGGATGGGTGCCAGCCCGAGCACCACCGCCGGGCTGCCCTTGAAAATTCGTTGGACACGGCACGGACGGAAGACGAAACCCGGGAGATGTGCGCGCCCGCTGCGCGCGGGAACGAAACGCCGCATTTCTTCAACGCAACCGAGCCTACCACACGGCCGATGGGCTTCGTTTGGTCTGGTTGTGAAATCCTTCTCTTCCGCGGCTCGATCCTTGCTAGCCTCGCGGCGTGCCGGTTCACGACGCGCTCGCCGTTTTCGAAGCCGCCTCGCGCCTTCTCCTCGGCGACCGGCCCACCGAGGAAGTTGTCTCCGAACTGCTGGGACTTCTGCGTCGGCTCATCGCCGCCGACGCCTATGCGCTCTGGCGCCGCGATCCCACGACGCATCAATGGTCGATGATCGAGGCGGCCGGCGTTTCGCGGGAGTTCGCGTCCGCGGTGCTTCCCGACTCGCGCGCCGGTTGGCTCAGCGACGATCCGTTCGTCATCGATCGCGACGATCCGATCGCCGAAACGCGCCGCGCCGCCTACGACGCGGAAGGCATCCGCAAGCTGATGGTGCTCCCGATGCGCATCGGCGGCGAGCCGAGTGCTTCGCTCGTTTGTTACTTCCGCGACGACCGCGAAGTCAGCGCCGAAGATCTTGCCGCGGGCCGCACATTCGCGAATCTCAGCGTCGTCGCCATCGCCGGCGCACAGGCGAATGCGCAGCTTCGCGAACGCACGCGCACGCTCGAAGAGCTCAACGAAGTCTCGCGCGCGATGTCCGCCGAGCTCGATCTTCATCGGCTCGTGCAGATCGTCACCGACGCGGCGACGCGCCTCTCCGCCGCGCAATTCGGCGCGTTTTTCTACAACGTGAAGAAAGACGCACACGAGTCGTACATGCTGTATACGATCTCCGGGGTCCCGCGCGAGGCATTCTCGAAGTTCCCGATGCCGCGCAACACCGCCGTCTTCGACGCGACGTTCAGCGGCACCGGAAATGTCCGCGTCGCCGACATCCGCCAGGACCCGCGCTACGGCAAGAACGATCCTCATTTCGGGATGCCGAAGGGCCACTTGCCTGTCGTCAGCTATCTCGCCGTCCCCGTCGTCTCCCGCAGCGGCGAAGTCCTCGGCGGTCTTTTCTTCGGCCATCGGGAGCCCGGCATTTTCACCGAAGAAGCGGAGGTCATCGTGACGTCGCTCGCGGCGCATGCCTCGGTCGCGATCGACAACGCGCGCCTTTATGCCGAGGCTCGGGGGAACGAGCGGCGGTATCGGTCGCTCGTGCTCGCGGTGCCGGTGCCGATGAGCGTCTGGTCGGCGAGCGTCGACGGCGCGGTCAATCAGCGCTCGGCTTCGTGGGAAGAGCTGACCGGACAAACGTTCGCAGAGATGCAGGGCAATGGCTGGCTGGACGTCGTGCATCCCGACGATCGCCAGGCGACGATCGATGCGTGGCATGCGGCGACGCAGCGCGGCGACTTCTACGACGTCGAATATCGGTTGCGGCGTCCGGACGGCACGTGGCGGTGGATTGCCGCGCGCGGCGTGCCGGTGCGCAACGAGGCCGGCGAAGTGCAGGAGTGGATCGGCACCGCGACGGACATCGACGAGCGGAAGAACGCGCAGGAGCGGCTCGAGTTTCTCGCGCATGCGAGCGAGATCCTCTCCACCTCGCTGGACTACAACCGCACGCTCCGCGGGATCGCGCAACAGATCATTCCGCGGCTCGCCGACTGGTGCGCCATCGACATGGCGGACGACGAAGGCAATCTGCGCCGCCTCGTGACCGCGCATCCCGATCCGGTGCGGCTCGCGTTCGCCGAGGAGCTGCAGAAGAAGTTTCCGGAGGATCGTGAGGCCGGGGCGTGGAAGGTCTTGCGCACCGGCAAGTCGGAGCTCATCCCGGACATCAGCGACGCGATGGTCGCCGCGACCGCGCGCTCCGAGGAGCATTTGCATTTGCTGCGCGAGTTGCGGCTGCGGTCGTATCTCTGCGTGCCGATCAAAGTGCGTGGCGCCGTCGCCGGAGTGATCACCATGATCTATGCGGAGTCGGGCCGTCGCTACACGCCGGCCGACATGCAGCTCGGCGAAGAGCTGGCGCGGCGCGCTTCCCATGCGATCGAGAATGCGCGTCTCTATGACGAGGCGCTTGCGGCGAGCCGGGCGAAGGACGAGTTCCTGGCCACGCTCTCCCACGAGCTCCGCACTCCGATGACCGCCATCCTCGGCTGGTCCAGCCTCCTCGGCGAAGAGCTCGATGCCGAGACACGCGCGACGGCGGTGGAGACGATACGCCGCAGCTCGCAGACGCAGGCGCAACTCATCGACGACGTGCTCGACGTGTCGCGCATGGTCACCGGCAAGCTGCAACTGCACGTCGCGCCTCTAAACCTCGGAGGGCTCGTCCGCGACGTGCTCCTCTCCGTGCGCCCCGCGGCCGATGCGCGCAGCCTGCGCATCGACGTACTCGACCGCGCGCCGAACCTCGTCGTGCACGGCGACGCGACGCGCTTGCAACAGATCCTCTGGAACCTGCTGACGAATGCGATCAAGTTCACGCCTCCCGGCGGACGGATCGAGGTGGAGATCCAACGCACCGCCGCGGCCGCGTGCGTGCAGGTGCGCGACAGCGGGCAGGGCATCACGGAGGAGTTTCTGCCTTACGTGTTCGATCCGTTCCGTCAAGCCGACGAGGGCTCGACGCGCGTTTACGGCGGTCTGGGCCTCGGCCTGGCGATCGTGCGCTATCTCGTGGAGGCTCACGGTGGCGTCGTACGCGCGGACAGCGCGGGGCCGGGGAAGGGAGCGACGTTCACCGTCGAGCTGCCGCTTCGCGCTTCGCGCACGGACAACGTGCGGACGGCTCCTCCTCGGGCCGCGACGCCTGCGGTGTCCGAGTATCCCGATCTCGCCGGCCGACGCATTCTCGTCGTCGACGACCAACCCGACGCGCGCGAGGTGATCCGCACCGTGCTCGAACGCTGCGGCGCCGTGGTGACGATGGCCGAGTCCGCAACCGCCGGCGCGACCGCTTTCGCCGAGACGCATCCTGACCTCGTGATCAGCGACATCGCGATGCCCGACGGCGACGGCTACCAACTGCTCAACCGCATCCGCTCGATGGAACGCGACGCGCCAACCCCAACGCCCGCCATCGCGCTGACCGCCTTCGGCCGTACGCAGGATCGCGACGCCGCGATGCGCGCTGGCTTCGCGGACTTCCTGAAGAAGCCCGTGGAGCCGCGGCAGTTGGCAGAGACGGTACGGCGGTTGGTGAACGGTACGTAGGGCCGGCTCTCCGGCCGGCCGCAGTCGAGAATGATGCGGCGGGCTTGCCCGCCGCGACGTTGCCTCATGGGGCCGGCTGGAGAGCCGGCCCTACGTTCGGAGCGCGGCAACGGCGCGCATGTTTCTCTCGAAGGTACTTCTCGATCCCTTCCTTCAACTCCTTCAGGGTTCGAGGCTTCGGTGGCGTCTTGAACAGCGCGCGGTGGATGTCTTCCGACGTGTACTTGCCCGTTTTGCAGACGACGACCTTCTCGCCGTCGTCCTCCCATTCGAGGACCGAGCCGGGGACGATGCCGTACTTGTCCCGGATCTCCGTCGGGATCGAGCTCTGGTTCTCTTCGGTGACCCGCGTTCTCGGCCGTCCCATCCCGAGATAGTACCTCGGTCGGCTCCGGCCTCTACGGCTCGTAGCGGCGGGTCGGGATGCCTTCGCTGCGGCTGATGCTCATCTCTGCCATCTGCTGGATCATGCGGCGGCCGCTGGCGTCGGCGTCCACGAACGTCGTCCGCAGCATCTCGATGTTCGGCACCGGCTCGGCGGCGGAGATGGTGAAGCCGTTCGTCGGCTGTTTGGGGTCGGTCGTCGGGTAGGAGCGCCAAGCGCCTTTCACGTACTCGTGGCGCATCAGCTCATCGCCTCGGCCGGTCTGGAAAGACTGCGCGGCGGTCGGGGGGATGCCGCGGGCGTTCGCGCGGCGTTCGTCGAGGGCCATCATCACGTGGCGTTCGATCATCTCCCGCAGGAGCTGGCCCGACTCGCCATGCACGGCGGTGATGAAAAGCCCGCTCTCGTACAGCGCGCGTTCGAGCGCCGACTTTGCCGGACGGCGCAGGGCCGTCCGTTTCACGTCGCAATCGAGCGTCACCTTCCGCCCGTGCCACGTAAAAGTGACTACGCACGAGCTGCCGACGCGCGGCAAGGCATCCTGATGGACGACCCGAAGGCCGTTCAGGGAAGCATCGACCACGAAGATCCTCGTTTCCCCAATCAGACCTCTCACCTGATCGAGGATGCGGACGCGTTGATAGCGCCGTCGCTCGGTAAAAGCCATCGTTTCCCGGACCCGCGAGGATGGTAACAGACAGCGTCTCGCGAGCAGGTATCGTTTCTCACGGGCTCGGCAAAAAGAGGGAGGATATGTCAGCGCGGACGCGATCGCGGTGGCAAATCGCGAAATGTGGACGGTGCGCGGGCGTCTCGCCCGCAGGCGGCGGTACGTCTCGTGCCGCCGCTTCGTGGGTCCTGAATCGGCCGCCGGGCGAGACGCCCGACGGCTTGCGGGCGGGACGCCCGCCCACCTTAAGAAACCATTAAGATTCGGACTCGTATAGACTTATCCCGCTAGACTCGCTTCGTGAGCAACGCCAGTCAAGTCCCGGAATCCTTTGCCGACCGCGTCCAGCGCAAGATCCTTGGCGCGAGGCGCGACGTCAGCGATCCTCACGTTCTCCATCATCTCTCCCTCATCGCCTTCCTTGCCTGGGTCGGTCTCGGCGCAGACGGGTTGTCCTCCTCGGCATACGGTCCGGAAGAAGCGTTTCGCGCCCTCGGCGAGCATCACTACCTCGCGCTCGCGTTGGCGCTCGCGACGGGCGTCACGGTCCTGATTCTCTCCGCCTCGTACTCCTCGATCATCGAGCAGTTTCCGACGGGCGGCGGCGGGTACGTCGTCGCCTCACGGCTGCTCGGGCCGCGCTTCGGCGTCGTCTCCGGATGCGCGCTCGTCGTCGACTACGTCCTCACCATCACCGTCTCCGTCGCCTCGGGCGGCAACGCCATCTTCAGCTTCCTCCCGGTGCATTGGAGCTCGTGGAAGATGCCCGCCGAGGTGGTGACGATTGCGTTTTTGATCGCGCTGAACCTGCGCGGCGTCAAGGAATCGGTCAAGATCCTGACGCCGATCTTCCTCGTCTTCCTCGGCACGCACGCGCTCCTCATCGGCTACTCGATCGTGACGCATCTCGGCGCGGTGCCCGAAGTCTCGCGGCGCCTTTCCACGGAGTACTCGAGCGGGCTCTCGACGCTCGGCATCTTCGGGATGGTCATGCTCTTCCTCCGCGCCTACTCCCTCGGCGGCGGCACGTACACCGGCATCGAGGCGGTGTCCAACGGGCTGCAGATCATGCGCGAGCCGCGCGTCGAGACGGGGAAGAAGACCATGCGCTACATGGCCATCTCGCTCGCGTTGACGGCGTCCGGAATCCTGCTCGCGTATCTCTTGCTGCGCACCACGCCGACCGAGGGGAAGACGATGAATGCCGTGCTGGCGGAGAACGCGTTCGGCGCGTGGCACATCGGCTCGTTACCGGTCGGATATTGGCTCGTCCTCGTGACGCTGATCTCCGAGGGGTTGCTGCTCTTCGTCGCGGCGCAGGCGGGATTCATCGATGGGCCGCGCGTGATGGCCAACATGGCCGTCGACTCGTTCTTCCCGCATCGTTTCGCCGCGCTCTCCGAGCAGCTCTCGATGCACAACGGCGTGTTGCTGATGGGTGGCGCGGCGTTGGCGATGTTGTTCTACACGCAGGGCAACATCCACATCCTCGTCGTGATGTACTCCATCAACGTCTTCCTGACGTTCACGCTGTCGCAGCTCGGGATGTGGCGCTTCTGGTGGCCCCGCCGCGGCGACGGGCAACGGCGCTATCACATCTTCATCCACGGCCTGGCGCTGGCGATGTGCGCGGCGATTCTCATCATCACGACGTTCGAGAAATTCGGGCACGGCGGCTGGGTCACGGTCGTGATCACCGCGCTCTTCGTGCTCCTCTGCCTCGGCGTGCGCCGGCACTACGACACGATCCGCGCAGGTCTCCGCCAGTTGGACGACGTCCTCGGCGATCTTCCCCATTCCGGCCCGCCGAATGAGCAGGCGTTGAATCCGAGTGCGCCGACGGCCGTGATCCTCGTCAGCGGCTTCAACGGGCTCGGCGTGCACACGCTCTTGTCGACGTTCCGCTTCTTTCCCGGCCTGTACAAGCAGTTCATCTTCGTGTCGATCGCCGTCGTCGACTCTGGGCACTTCAAAGGAGTGGAGGAGATCGAGGCTTTGCAGAAGCAGACGGAGGAAGACGTCGACCGCTACGTCGCGCTGACGCGGCGCCTCGGGTTTCCGGCCGCGGGCGTGACCGACATCGGCACCGAGGTGGTGTCGGAGGCGACGGCGGTATGCGAGCGCGTGGCGCAGGAGTATCCGCGGGCGACGATCATCAGCGGGAAGCTGGTGTTTCGCCAGGAGCGGATGTTCAACCGTCTGCTGCACAACGAGACGCCGACGCTGATCCAGCGCCGCCTGCAGTGGCTCGGCGTGCCGATGGTCGTGTTGCCGGTGCGGGCGAACGTGTAGCCGAACGGGTCGTTAGTGGGCCGTCACGATTCCGTGGCATCATCCGCAACCGTGATCCAGCCTCGCGTCGCCCTTCTCTTCACGTTCGTCGCCGCTCTTTCGATCCAGGCAGCGCCTCCGCGCACCTCGCCGGACGGCCTCTGGGGCGCGATCTCCGAAAACGCGATCCCCGCGCTCAGCGGCGCGCAGCGCTTCATCGTGCCGAATGCCTATCGCACCGTGACGCTCGACGTGGCGGGCTTCCAGACGTTCGCGGCGAACGCGCCGATGGAGTTCACGAATGTGGCGTCGCGGCCGGTGATGACGCTGCCGATGCCGGACGGCTCGTTCGCCCGCTTCGCGATCGAGGAGTCGCCGGTGATGGAGCCCGAGCTCGCGGCGCAGGTGCCGGACATCAAGACGTATCGTGCGTACGGCCTCGACGACCCGACGGCGACGGCGCGCCTCGACGTGACGCAGTTCGGCTTTCACGGTCTGATCCTCAGCGCCGGCGGCGCGGTCTACATCGATCCGTACCGCAGCGGCGACACGGCGCACTACATCACCTACTTCCGCCGCGACTACGTGCAGCGCACGGTCGGCATCGAGCCTTTCCACTGCGACATCGGCGACACCGAGAACGCGAGTCACACGGTGAATTCGGCGTCGAAGCTGCTGGCCACGGCGCATGCACCGAACGGCTCGACGCTGCGCACGTATCGCCTCGCGCTCGCTGCCGACGGCGAGTACACGCAGTTCTACGGCGGCACGATCTCGGGCGCGCTGGCGGGCATGACGACGACCATGAATCGCGTGAACGAGGTCTATGAGACCGAAGTCGCGGTGCACATGAACATGGTGGCGAACACCAGCCTGCTCATCTACACGAACCCGACGAGCGATCCGTACAAGAACACGTCCGCCGATCTCGCCGCGAACCAGGCGACGATCGACAGCGTCATCGGCAGCGCGAATTACGACATCGGCCATCTCTTCGGCACCGGCGGCGGAGGCGTCGCGCAGCTCGGCGTCGTGTGCCGCACCAACGTCAAGGCGCGCGGTCTCACCGGCTCCAGCGCCCCGGTCGGCGACGCGTACGACATCGACTATGTCGCGCACGAGATGGGTCACCAGTTCGGCGCGAACCACACGTTCAACGGAACGACGTCGAATTGCGGCGGCGGCAACCGCGCGGCGTCGAAGGCGTACGAGCCGGGCAGCGGCTCGACGATCATGGCCTACGCGGGCATCTGCGGCGCCGAGAACCTGCAGCAGCACAGCGATCCGTACTTTCACGTCGCGAGCTACGACGAGATCCTCAACTACATCTCGAACACGGCGACGTGCTCGGTGAACACGGCGACCGGCGACAACCCACCGAACACGCCGAACGGCATGACGACCACCGTGCCGGCCAACACGCCGTTCTATCTGACGAGCGGCGGCACCGATCCGGACGGCGACGCGCTCACCTTCTGCTGGGAAGAATTCGACCTCGGCTCCGCCGCGCCGCCGAACACGGACAACGGCACGCGTCCGATTTTCCGGTCTTTCAATCCGACGACGTCTCCCGTGCGCACGTTCCCGCAGCTGTCCGACATCCTCAACAACGTGTCGACGTTGGGCGAGTCGCTGCCGACGACGACGCGCACGATGAATTTCCGGGTGACGGTGCGCGACGGCCGCGGCGGCGTCACCTACAACACCGCACAGGTCAGCGTGACGAACGCGGCCGGCCCGTTCCAGGTGACGGCGCCGAACACCGCGGTCTCGTGGGCAGGTAACTCGACGCAGACCGTGACGTGGAACGTCGCGAACACGACCGCGGCGCCGGTCAGCTGCGCGAACGTGATGGTTCTGCTCTCGACCGACGGCGGCAACACGTTCCCGACGACGCTCCTCGCCTCGACGCCGAACGACGGCTCGGAGGCGATCTCCGTGCCGAACGTCGCAACGTCGACGGGACGCGTCCGCGTCGAGTGCGTTGGCCGCCCGTTCTTCGACATCTCGAACGCGAACTTCTCGATCACGGCCGTGGTGACGATCAACGTCACGGCGACGGCGACCACCTCGACGAACGTCGCGGTGTCGTGGAGCTCGATCAGCGGCGCGGTGCGCTACGACGTCTACCGCAAAGCGGCCGGCGGCGACTTCACGCTCGTCGGCTCGAGCGTCTCGACGAGCTACAACGACACGACGGCCACACCGGCGACGGCCTATCTCTATGCGGTGCGCTCCGTCGATGCGGGCAACGTCTCGTCGCCGCTCAGCGCGCCCGATCTCGCGACGACGGTGATCTTCACCGATCCGACCCTGGTGGCCGGGACGACGATCGTGAAGGCGGTGCACGTCACGGAGCTGCGCACGGCAGTGAACGCGGTGCGCGCGCTCGCGGGCTTGCCGGCGGCTTCGTTCACGACGCCTTCGCTCGGCGCCGGCGCATCGATCCTCGCCGCGCACGTCACGGAGCTCCGTACGGCGCTCGACGCCGCCCGTTCCGCGCTCTCGTTGCCGGCGGTCTCGTACCGCGATCCGACGCTGGTGGCGGGCGACCTGGTTCGCGCCGCAGACGTGGAAGAGTTGCGCAACGGCGTTCGGTGAGCGCACGCCGGTTCGACGCGTTGACGACGCTGCTCGCGCGGCGAGCGGCGTCGCATCCGCTCCTCGTTTTGCGCGTCGCAGCGCTGCTCGGCACCGCGCGCAATCTCGTCACGCGACGCTGGCCGTCGGCAGACGAGGTGTCGTCGTTGTTGCCGTCCGCGGGACGGCGAACGGCGATGACGATCGGCGCACTGTCCGAACGCAACGAAGTCTTCGTGCGCGCCGTGCGCCGCTCCGGCCCTGACGCGTTTCGTCCATTGGTCACGATTCCCGACGCGCTGCGCGAGCTCGAAGGGCCATGCATCCTCGGCGCGTTCCACGTCGGCGCGTTGCACGCGACCGGAATGGCGCTGGAGCAGATGGAGCACGCGGTGCTCGGATTCCGCGAAGGCGATTTCGTCCCGCTCCGCGCGCCCGCCGAGGTGCGGCGGGTGGGGGTGGATGAGCAACAGCGCGCGCGGTCGTTCCACGCCGCGCTCGAACGCCTGCGCGCCGGCGGCATCGTGCTCCTCGCGCTCGACGTCGCCCCCGGCGCGGCGATCCCCACGCAATGCCTCGGCCGCGACCTGCAACTCGCCCGCGGCGCATTCGCGCTCGCCCGGCTCGCGCGCGCGCCGATCGTGCCGTTCGCGATGCGCTGGACCGCGCAGGGCGCCGAGGCGCACCTCGGAACGCCACTCGTCGCGGAGTCGGAAGGGGAGCTGGCGCAGAGTGCGGCGTCGTGGCTCGAAGCGTATCTCCGCGAACGGCCCACGGAGATCATGCTGGGATTGCTGCGGGATCTGCTGTACCGCGACGCTGCCCAAACGTAGGGCCGGCTCTCCAGCCGGCCCCCGAAAATACGGTCGCGGCGGGCGACGCCCGCCGCATCATGCTCGACTGCGGCCGGCTAGAGAGCCGGCCCTACGTTCTAGAGGCGCCCATCAACTGTTCCCGTAACATCGCGTGGCGGATCTTCCCGTTCGGCGTGCGTGGGATCGTGCGCGGCGGTTGCACCACCACACGATGCGGCGCGAAGCCGATCGCCTTTTCGACCGCTTCCGCCACGTCTCTCTTGATGCGTTCGCGATCGCCGTCCGCTTCCACGACGACCACCAGCTCCTCGCTCACCGCATCGGACTTCGGCGGCAAGCCGACGGCGGCGGCGATGCGCACGGCGTCTACCGTCTGCGCTGCTTCTTCGAGCTCGCGCGGCGCGAGCGGTGCGCCGCCGCGTTTCAGCATCGCGCGTCGGCGACCGAGGACGTAGAGATGGCCGTCGGCATCGAGCGCGCCGACGTCGCCGGTGTGCAGCCACCCGTCGCGCAACTTCTCCGCGGTTCCTTCCGGATCCTCGAAATAGCCGGCGAACACGGCCGGGCTGCGCACGAGGATCTCGCCGTCATCGGCGGTCTTCACTTCGACGCCGTCCAGTGCACGGCCGGTCGAGACGTTGCCACGTTCGTCGGTGCGCAGCGCCTCGCCGGACCGCATGCAAGTCACGCCGAGCGTCGCCTCCGCGAGCCCGTACCCAGCGCGCAACGCATCCTTCAATCCGAAGCGTTGCTCGAACGACTCGATCGTCGTGCGCTGCACCGGCTCGCCGCCGTTCGTCGCGTAACGCAGCGAGCGGAGATCGACGGAGCCCGCGGGGACGAGCTTCGCGGCGAGGCGGTAGGCGAAGTCGGGCGCACCGGTGATCGTGCCGCGCACGCGTGCGATCGTCTGCAGCCACTGCGGAACCGTCCTCACCGCGGGCGGCACAATGTGGCACGGCATGCCGAAAGCGACGGGGCCGAGGACGAAGCGGAGAAGGCCGAGGTCGTGCCAGGGCGGGACCCAGGCAACGAGGACGTCGTTCGCGCGTGGCTCGATCAATGCGCGCGCCGATTCGAGGGATGCGAGCACGTTGCGTTGCAACACCATCGCCGCGCGCGGCTCGCCCGAGGTGCCGGAGGTGAGCTGGAGAAAGGCGAGGGATTCGGGATCGGTGTCGATCTTGGGCAGCGTGCGGTCGCTCGAGTGTGTGATCGCGTCGATGACGAAGTGCGGGCGGATGCGCGCGACGTGACTCTGCGTCGTCGCGGCGGGGATCATCGGATTGAAGATGCACGGCACGGCGCCGGCGCGTTGCGCGGCCCAGAAGACGCGGACGAGATCGAGGCCGACGGGCATCACGATCGCGACGCGGTCGCCGCGTTGGAATCCGAAGCCGGCCGCGATGCGCTCCGCATCTGTGCGCAGCGCGGAGTAGGTGAGGGACTCGTTCTCGGTGGCGAAGGCGAGGGCGTCGGGGCGGTCGGTGGCGCGCTGCTCGAGGATCTCGGCGAGGGTCATGGCGGCGCGGAGTGTACTAGGAGCCGGCGGGCACGGCCCGCGGCGCTCGAGGCCGTAGGCTTTGCGGCGGGCTGTTTCCAACAACCGTTCTGCCGTCTGCCGCTCAGCGCGCGATCGAGATCCCGACGCGGATCGCGCGTGGCTGGGCCGGGCTCACGAAACGCGGATCATCGTACCGATCGCCGAGGACTTCCGTAGCGTCGCCGAAGGTGCCGAAGGTCGCGTAGCGCCGGTTCGTCACGTTTGTCGCGCTCGCGATCAAGGCGACGCGGGCACCGAGGCGGTAACGGAGATCGATGTCGGCGACGGCGAAGCCCGGCAGGGCGTGCGCGAGGTTCGCTTCATCGCCGCGATAGAAACGCGACGACTCGACGCGCGCCGCGACGTCGATGCGCAACGCGGCGATCGGCGAGAACGACGCCCCGGCCTTGAACGTGTGGCGCGGCAGGAGCGGCAGGCGATCGCCCGGCTCGACGTCGATCGCACCCTCGTCGGCGCGCGGATGGCGCGGGCTCGCGGCGGTGAAATGCTCCTGGAACGTGGCGTCGAGCAACGCGTAGCTGGCGAACCAATACACGCCTTCCGCGTTCAGCTCGAGGCCGCGCCGCTCCGTCGCGCCGACGTTCTGGAAATTGCCCGAGCCGCGCGCGCGGCCGCTGCTGATGAAGAGGATGTCGTTCTCATTGCGCGTGCGGAACGCCGCGGCCGTCCAACGCAATGAACGATAGCGTCCGCGCCCGCCCGCTTCGATCGTGCGGGCGAAGACCTGCTGCAGCGGCGGATCGGAGACGAACGCGTTCGGCAGTCGGCATGGCGCGTCCGGATCGGCGCACGTCAGCTCGACCGGCGTCGGCGTGCGCGACGACTGGCTGACGTTCGCGAAGAGTCCGCGATACACGACGCCGATCGATGGATTGACGCTGGTGAAGTGATGGTCGCCATCGAGCTCGTCGCCGATGCGATCCTCGAGGCGCACCGTCGAGCGGTTCGCGCGCGCGGTCGCGACGATCGTCAGCTTCGCGGATGGCGTGAAGACGTCGGCGAGGTAGAGCGAGCCGGTGCTCGTCGTCGCATCGAGCCCTACGCGCGAGTCTTCGGCGATGAGGCCGATGCCGACCGCTTTGCGCGTTGCGTCGAGATTGGCGATCTCCGCGTCGAATGCGAAGCGCGCGTCGCCGCGATCGCCCGAGACGCCGACCGTCAGCCGGTTGTTGCCGCCGCCCACCGTCTGCATCGTGGTGAACTGCGCGGCGAGGCTGAGCGCTGTCTGCTTCGTGTCGCTTTGATTGAGCACGGCATCGGCGAACGGGATCGGATCTCCGTGCGCATCGACGACCGGCTCGTCATCATCTGTACAAAGGAAGTTGCCGCATGCCTCGTAGGGCGTCTCGTCGCCGTTCTCCGTGCGCGTCCGCGTGCGGCGCGCGGCGGCGGTCAGCTCGAACGTGACGGCATTCGTCACGAAGCTGTGCGCGGAGGAGAGGAACGCGGTGCGATTGCGTGTGACGTCGCGATGGGTGAAGACGGCGTTGCGGTCTTCGTCGAGCAGCTGCATCGGCGCCGCGCCGTTGCCGCTGAGGTTCGTGTCGGCGACGCTCAGCCGCACATCGCTCGCGCTGCGCAGGCGCGGCAGGCTGAGGCTGACGAACCCAAGGTTGCGCCGCGAGGGCGAGAAGTCGCGCCAGCCGTCTTCCGCCTCATGCTCGGCGTCGACGAAGAGATTGGCCCAGCCTTGCGCGAATCCCGCGCGCCGATGTCCAAACGAGCCGAAGGACGCGTTCGCGTCGAGCCCCGGATCGGAGTAGCCGCTCTTCGTGCGCAACGCGATCACGCCGCCCAACGCGTTGAGGCCGAAGGCCGCATTCGATCCAGGGATCGCCTCCATCGACGCAACCGCGCCCTCGGGAATCGTGTCCCAATGGACGACGTCGCCGAACGGCTCGTTGAGCCGCACGCCATCCTGAAAGATCGCGAGCCCTTCGGCGGAGCCGAGAAGCGGGGAGCCGGTGAAGCCTCGCAGACCCAGGTCCGGCTGCATCGCCGTCCCCTGCGCCTCGGACGTCTGGACGTTCGCCGCCCCGCGCGTGAGCGCATCGCTGACGGGATGATCGTCGCGCGTCCGGATGCGCTGCACGTTGGCCGGATATTTGTCGCGCTCGACGCCCGTGCCGTCGATCGGCGTCGTGGCTACGACGTCGATCTGCGCCTGCGTTTGCGCCACGGCCAACGCGAGGAGGAGCACCCAGCCGAGCATGGGCGGGAAGGATAGCAGTCCGTCCGCAAAAGGCGGCGCATAGAATGCACGCCATGACCACGGACCCCGGCCCCGCGATCGAACGCATCCTCCACCGCTTCAGCAATCACGCCTCTCTCGATCCCACGCTCCCGCTCGGCGCACATGGCCTCGCCCTCGACTCGATCGCCATCGTCGAAGTGTTGATGGCTTGCGAAGAACAGTTCGGCGTCACGATCGCCGCCGACCTCCTGGCGGGCGAGCCGCTGACGGTCGGGGGGTTGGTGGCGGCGGTAGAGGAGGCGAGGCTCAAGGCTTCATGAGGCCGAGAGCCATGTGCATGTTCAACTTCCCGAATACGCGGGGCTGCTCCGGACGAATGGAGAGCATGCGCGCAGAGGTTGACGTTTGGGAATTGCGGCGCGGTTATCTTGGAAAGTCAGCGCGCGTGGAGGAGGAGGGATTGTTCGACGTTGGTGGAGCCAATCGGGATCGAACCGACGACCTCCTGAATGCCATTCAGGCGCTCTCCCAACTGAGCTATGGCCCCGACCCTGCGGAGGCGGCATATAGCCTCGCTCCTTCCCGCCTATCAAGGCCCCCCGGGCAAGAGCCGTGCCGGCGGCAGGCGCTGATGACGGACGGCTCCCCGCCAGCTTCCGGCCCGCCCGCCGCCATCCTGTTCGCCCCGTCGCGG
>JAFAVZ010000584.1 GCA_019242175.1 Acidobacteriota bacterium | reverse complement strand
CGCGATCGGGATCGATGCGTTCCGCGCGCTCCTCGCGTCCGGCAACTCGGCCGTCAGCGACGTCGACCGCTTCGACACGGCGGGCCTCGGCGCGCACAAGGCGGCGCTCGTGCGCGACTTCAAGGCGAAGGAGTTCATCGCGCCGATGAAGCTGCGCCGGATGAATACGCTCTCGCGCTATGCCGTTGCGGCCGCGAAGCTCGCGCTCGGCGATATCGCCACGCCGCCGCCCGCCGACACCGGCGTCGCATTCGGAACGGCGTTCGGTCCGGTGCAGACGTCCGTCGATTACATGCAGGAGTACGTCGAGAAAGGCGCGGCGCTCGCGCCGCCGCAGCTGTTCGCGGAGTCGGTGGCGAATGCGCCCGGCAGCCACATCGCGATCGAGCACGGCTTCCGCGGCTTCAACATTACCGTGACGCAGCGCGAGTCTTCGGCGCTCGCGGCCGCGATGTTCGCTTCATCGCAGCTCGTGAAAGGTGCCGCAGGGGCGGCGCTGGTCGGCGGCGTCGAGGAAGTCAACGAGATGATCTTCAGCGTCCTCGACCGCCTCGGTTCGCTTTCGCACAACGGCTTCGGTCCGCGGCCGTTCGATCGCAACCGCAGCGGAATGCTGATCGGCGAAGGCGCCGCGGCGATCGTGCTGCAACCCGATGCGCCGGCGAAGTACGGGCATCTCTCCGGATTCGGCATCGCCCGCGACACGACGGCGTCGATCTCTGATTGGGGCGAGGATTCGAACGCGATCGTTGCCGCCATGCGCGCGGCGATCTTCGACGCGGAGCTCGAGCCGTCGGACATCGATGCGATCTACGCTTCGGCCAACGCGACGCGCAAAGTCGACGCGGTCGAAGCGCGCGCGATCGAGATGCTTCTCGGCGAGAAGCCGGTGGTGGCGACGAAAGGCTACTTCGGTGAATACGCAGCCGGCGGCGCATTGCAGTTGATCGCCGCGTTGCTCGCAATCAGCGACCAGACTCTGCACGGCTCATACGGGTTCGAGGCGGCCGATGACGGCGTGCGGCTCGACATCGTGCGCGTGCTGCGTCCGGCGACGCTGCGGCATGTGCTCGTCAATTCCGTCTCCGCCGGCGGAGGTATCGTCTGCGCAGTCGTGTCTCGGGAGGCGGCGTGAAGATCCTGGCCATCATTCCGGCGTTGAACGCGGAGCACACGATCGCTCCTGTCATCGACGCCGTGCTCGCACAAACTTCGGACCTCGTCGTGATCGACGACGGCTCGACTGATCGCACCGGCGACGTCGCCCGCGCGCATGGCGCGAAGGTGCTGCGCCACGACGTGAACCGCGGCAAAGGCGGCGCGCTGAAGACCGGCTTCACGTACGCGCTCGAACAAGGCTACGAAGGCGTCATCACGCTCGACGCCGACGGCCAGCATCTGCCGTCCGAGATCCCGAAGTTCCTCGCCGCCGCGAAGGAAGGCCACGACCTCGTGATCGGCGGCCGCGCACATCTCTTCGAACAGATGCTGCCGCGGCGGCGCATGGCAAATCGCTTCTCCGCATGGTGCATCGGCAAGTGCTCCGGCGCGCTCGTCACCGACTCGCAGAGCGGCTTCCGCTTCTACTCCGCGAACCTGCTGCGCAAGCTGAAACTGCGCACCGAGGGATTTGACATGGAGAGCGAAGTGATCGTGCTCGCCGGCCGCAAGGGCTATCGCCTGGTGACGATCCCGATCGACCTCGGTTTCGTGAACGGATTGTCGACGAGCCACTACAAACCGCTGCACGACACGCTACGCATCGCGTGGACGGTGACCAGGGCGCGGCTGTTTTGGTAGGGGCGGGAACGTGGGAACGGGGAACGTGGGAACGGGCTTCAGCCCGTTCCGGACCGGGCTGAAGCCCGGTCCCACGTTTTTTGGAGCGGCCTACTCCAACTCGCCCCAGTCCATCGTCGTCGGCACGTTCGACTTCGCGAAGAGGCTCGTCAGCATCTCGCTCGGCGTGTAGATCCGCGTGTCGCCGAACTCGCTGGGGCGGCGGTTGCGCATCGTGAAGAGCGCGCGTTGCGACACGTAGTCGAAGTTCGCGTAGTAGTCGTCGTTCTTCTTCTGGTCGAACATCGTCTTCAGCACGTTCAGCTGATTCGAGAGCGCATCGGCCCCTTCGGACAGCCCGCGCGTCGTCTCCGCGGGCGCCGGCGCCTTGCGCGAGGGTGGCGGCTCGAGGCCGATCGCCATCATGCGCAGTTCCTCGAGCTCCTTCCCCACGCGGTCCTGCTTCGGCGCCTTCTTCTCCGGACGGAGGAGCAGCGCCGGGATCTTGTTGCAGTTCGCGCGATGGATCGCATCGCTGCGCGTAATCCAGCCGAGGTTCGTGACGCCGCAACGCGCGGAGACGTTGCTCGTCAGGTTGTCGATGAACGGTTTCACGGCGGTGTTGAACGAGTCCTCCACGCCGTTGAAGAGATTGAGCACGTAATGGACGCGGAACTCGTCGATCGTCTGCTGCACGGTGCGCGTGATCGGGTGATCGCCGAGGTTCTGGGCGAGGTCGAGGGCGAAGGCGTCGAGGTTCTGGACCGAGGAGTCGTAGACGTCTTCGACGCGATCGATCAGGTCGTTGATCAGGCGCCAGAAATCGAGGCGGCCCCCCATTGTCTCGAAGAACGGCGACTCCTTGCTGAAGATGAGGCGCAGCTTACGGAAGAGGATCGCCTTCACGATGTCCGAGGCCGCGAGGGTCGCACTCGGAAGATGAGGCGTGAAGATGAGGATGCCGGAGTTCGAGAACGGGAGAAAGTCGATGACGTTCGCGTCGAGACCGGCGCGCATGTCGAGGATCACGTAGTCGGCGTCGAGCTGATTGATGGCGGCGATCAGCTTCGCCTTGTGCCCGGCCCCGAAGTTCGTGATCTCGTCGATGAGATGCATCGGGCCGGCGACGAAGCCGAAGTTGCGGTAACGCCGCTCCGGATCGAGGCGGTCGTCGAGGCCCGTCACACAGGCGTTGAGCGATTCGTTACGCCGGAAGAAGTGATAGAGGTCCTTCTCGATCGGGACGTCGATCGCGTTGCGGATGGCCGACGTGCCGGTGTCGAGATCGACCAGCACCGTCTTTCCGTGGCGCGAGAGGGCCAACGAATAATTGATGGCGAAGGTCGTCTTGCCGACGCCTCCCTTGCCGGACGAGATCGGAATGATGCGTTTGATGGCCATGCCGAGCTGCGAAGCCGATCGCATGGTATCTGAAACGAAACTCGGCCGTCCTTCACTACGCGGGCATGCAGGCAAAGAGAATGCTTCGTTTGGTTGGGATAGAATCGGTCGAATCCATGCAGATCGCGCTCTTCCGGAAGTTCAGCCTTTTCG
>JAFAVZ010000427.1 GCA_019242175.1 Acidobacteriota bacterium | reverse complement strand
CGCTCACGATCAGTTTCGAGAGATAGAGATACGCGACGGTGCCGCAGCGTTCCGCCTCGTCCATGTAATGCGTCGTGACGAACATCGTGACGCCATTCGCCGCGAGTCCGAACAGGAGATCCCAAAGCTCGCGCCGCGCGACGGGATCGATGCCCGCTGTCGGCTCGTCGAGGAAGAGCACGCGCGGCTGGTGCATCAGCGCCGCGGCGAGCGCGAGACGTTGCTTCCATCCGCCGGAGAGCTTGCCGGCGATGCGATCGCGATAAGGACCGATGTGCGTCAGATCGATCGCCCATTCCTTTCGCTGCTTGCGTTCTTCGCCACGCAGGCGATAGATCGAGCTGAAGAAGTCGAGATTCTCGTCGACGGTCAGGTCGCGATAGAGCGAGAACGCCTGCGACACGTAGCCGATGTGCTGCCGCACCTGCTCGCCTTCCGTCGCGACGTCGAGGCCGTCGACGGTTGCGCGGCCGGCGCTCGGCGTGAGGAGGCCGCACAGGATGCGGATCAGTGTCGACTTGCCCGAGCCGTTCGGCCCGAGGAGGCCGAAGATCTCGCCGCGCGGAACCTGGAGCGTGACGTCGTCCAGCGCGCGGAATTTGCCGAAGTCTTTCGTCACGCCCTGCACGTCGATGCCGACCTCCGCGCTCACTCCGCACGCCCTTTCACGCCGAGGTCGACGTCTGTGGTCATGCCCGCCTTGAGGCGCGGACTCGGATCGACGAGCACCTTCACGCCGTAAACCTGCTCCGCGCGTTGCGTACGCGTCTGCACGTTGCGCGGCGTGTACTCGGCCTGGCTGCTCACCGCCACGACGCGGCCCGGGAACCACTCGTTCGGAAACGTGTCCGTGCGCACGCGCACCGGCATCCCGACGCGCACCAGGCCGAGGAGTGTTTCGGGGACGAAGACGCGGACCCAGAGCTGGTCGTTCTCCAGGATCTCCGCGACCGTCTCGTTCGGCTTCACGAGATCGCCGGGTCGCAGCGGATACGACTGCACGACGCCGACGACGGGCGAGACGACGTTCGTCTCTGCGCGTTGCTTCATCAGCGACTCGAGATGGCGTTGCTGTTGTTCGACCTGCGCGCGTGCGGTCGCGATGTCTTCCGCGCGCGTGCCTTTCTGCAGGATGCGCAGGTCGTCCTGCGCCGTCTTCGCCTTCGTCGCCGCGTCTTCGTAGAGTTGCTTCGCGACGATGCCGTATTCGTGGAGCGCCTGCATCCGTCGTCGTTCGCGTTCCTCGTTCGCGGCGATCGCCGCGGCTTTGTCGATCTCCTCCTGACGCGGGCCGGCGAGCGCTTTCGTCAGCGATGCTTTCGCGGCTTCGATCGCCGCCTGCTGTTCGGCGAGCTGGCGATCGAGCGTTTCCGTCTCGAGGACGAGCAGCAGCTGGCCCGCGGTGACGGCATGGCCTTCATCGGCGAGAACGCGGGTCACGCGGCCGCCGACGAGCGACCCGACGTTCACCGTCCTCGCCTCCAGAGTCCCGGACAGGACGACTTCCTGCGGCTTTCGGCTTTCCCGCAGGTACCACAGCCCTCCCGCCGCCGCCCCCAGGACGACGACTGCGAGGACGATCGTTTTCAGATGCGATTTCACAAATCCCTCCGTGGCTCCAGAGATCGAGGAGCGCGTCGATGTAGTCCGCGAGCGGGTAGACCGGCTGCACGTTGACCACGTGGTGCATGAAGACGTAGGACTGGAGCGAGCCCATGAAAAGCAGCGCCGCGGCGCGCGGGCTCGCGATCCGGACGACGCCGGCCTTCGCCGCGCGGCGGAAGTAGTTCTCGATGATGCGCAGGCCGCGGCGGGGCGGGCTGTTGTCGGCCGCGGTGTCGAATGGGACTACCATCGACGTCGTCTGCGCGTGCATGAAGACGGCGATGTTCGTCTGGACCATCTGCATGATGAACGGCACGACGCCTTCCGCGACGCGGCGCAGCACGATGCGCGGATCGGCCGCGGGGTCCACGGTCTCGAACAGCTGCAGCACCGACGGCAGCGGGATGTCGGTGAGCATCGACTCCCGGAAGAGCTCCTGCTTCGAGGCGACATGGCGCAGGATCGCCGCCGGCGTGACGTTCAGCGCTGCAGCGATGTCCGCCAACGTGGCGGCCTCGAAGCCTTTCGCGGCGAATACACGGCGCGCCTCGAGGAGCAACCTGTCGCGGGTGATGGTGGGCGGGCGTCCCATTTGTAAATGAACGTATATTTACAAATGCGATTTGGCAAGGGGCGGGGAGAAAATGTAGGGCCGGCTCTCCAGCCGGCCCCGTAGGAATTGCGAATGTGAGGACCGGCTTCAGCCGGTCCTGGAAGCGGGCTGAAGCCCGCTCCCACGTTTTACGAAAAGAGGCTAGAAAGTCACCTTTGCCGCGAACTGCAGGATCCGCGGTCCCGCGGAGCTCGTCGGCAAACCGAACGGCGTCGCGGCCGGGTTGTCCTGCAGCGTGAAGCGAGACGGCACGCCGTTCGTCGACGTCACCGCGTAGTACGTGTTCCGCACCACATTCACGTTGCTCCGGTTCGTCACATTGAACCCCTCGGCGATCAGCTGCAGGCGTACGCCGGAGTAGATGCCGATGTCCTTCGTGATGCGCGGATCGAGCGAGAACTGGCTCGGCAGGTTGAACGAGTTGCGGGCGAAACCGGGCGCGCGGTCGTTGCGCGCGTTGCCGTCGTTGTTCAGATCGACGTTCACCACCGGCGTATACGGCTGGCCGCTCTGCCAGCTGGCGATGCCGCTGAACGTCCAGCCGCCGAGGAAGGCGCGGGAGACACCGCTGAGATGGCGCGCGTAGTCGTCGAGCGACCACACGCCGCTGAGCACGATGCGGTTGCGCACGTCGTTGTCGCCCGGCGCGTAGTCGCCGCCCAGGTTGAGCGGATCCTGGGCGAACTTGGCGTCGTCCGTGCCCGGCACGACCGCGGTCGCGTCCGGACGATCGTCCTTCACCTTCGAGTACGTGTACGCGAGGCGTGCCTGCCAGTTGTTCGAGAAGCGCTTCTGAATGTCGAGCGTCACGCCGTTGTATTGCGAGCGCGAGGAGCTCTGGAATTGGATGATGCGCGCGAAGTTCGCGAACGGCCGCGTCGTGTAACGGGTGAACGTCGCGTCGCCGATCTGCTGGCCGGTGCGCGCACTGAAGACCGGCGCCGTCACGGTCGTCGGGCCGCCGACGTTGATGTCGATCGAGCGCGGGAGATTCGTGCCGCGCACCCACTGGTACGTAACGCCGACGAGGACGTCGTTCGTGATGCCCTGCTCCGCGCCCAGGCTGGCCTGCTGAACTTCCGGGTTCTGGAAGTCGGGGTCGAACGCGAAGATCGTCGGCTTCGGCAGCGTCACGCCGGTCGGGATCGACTGGTAGATGTTCGGGTAGGTCGGGACCAACGCGCCGGTGAACGTCAGCGTCTGGACGTTGATGCCGTTGTTCGAGTGCGCGGTGCCGACCATGATCGCCGGCGTGCGGCCGTAGAAGATGCCGTAGCCGCCGCGGATGACCGTGCGGTTCGACATGCCCGGCGTCCAGGCGAAGCCGAGGCGCGGGGCGATGTTGTTGTGATCGAGCGGCACCTTCGACGTGTCGATGCCCGCCGCCAGCAGCTGCGCATCTGGGTTGCGAACGCTCGGCTGCGCGACGTCCTGGAAGTCGTAGCGCAGGC
>JAFAVZ010000306.1 GCA_019242175.1 Acidobacteriota bacterium | reverse complement strand
CCGGCGATTTGCAGGAAACGCCGCCGGCTGAAGCCTTCGCCGAAAACGGGGAACGATCCGGTCTGCTGGCAATCACAGTTCTTCGTCATGGCCTGGCCTCAGTTGAAAAGGAACTCGACGCTGTTGATGAGCGCGAACTGCAAATCCTCGGTTTTTCGCGTCGGTTCGCCGCTCTGCAGCCAGGCGACGGCATCGGCCTTCTCCTCCGCCGAGGGATAGCGGGAGAGCGTGGAGAGATAGAGCGCGTCGACGACCGACTCCGGCGACTGCGCGTCAGCGCTGAGCTTCTTCGCGAGTGAGCCGTTCGTGCCGGCGCTCACCCGCGTCGTGACGATCGGATCGTTGAGCATCCCGAGCGCCTGCAGGATCGAGCTGTCATTGTTGCGGTCGTCGTCATCCCGATTGCCGCGGCCGAAGTTGTTCAGGAAAGACCGGTACGTGCCGCCCTCGAGTGTGTCGGGCAACGCCATCGCTTTGCCGACGGGACCGGTGGTCGAAGCCATCGCCCCGCCGACGTTCGTCGCCTTGAAGATGGCGTCCAAAACCTCCTCGGCCATCATGCGCCGCGCGTAATGCCGCGCGTAGTACGGCGTCCAGGCCTCGCTCCAGTTGCCCGGCGCATATTGCGCGGACAATTGATACGCGTTCGAGCGCACGATCAGCCGCAACAGCGCGCGCAAGTCGTAGCCGCTGTCGCGGAACGACTGCGCAAGCTCATTGAGGAGATCGGGATGCGTCGGCTGCAGCGCTGCGCCCGCGGGCAGCGTCGCTGGATCCTGACGCGTGAGATCGAAGGAGTCGGCCGGCTCGACGATGCCCGCGCCGAAGATCTCCTTCCAGATGTAGTTCACCGAGGCGCGGGCGAATTGGGGATGGGCCGTGAGCATGCGCGCCAACGCCACGCGGCGTCGTTCGCCCGGCTGCGGCTGTTCGCCCGTGAGGAAGAACGCCGGCGCCGCAAAGTCCGCCGCTCCCGGCGCCGCGAGGCGCGGCGTCTTGTTCCCCCAATTCGTATCCAGCCGGTACTCCCCGATCGAATCCTCGGAAACATTGCGCTGCGTTCCGCTCAAACCCACGAGCGGCGCGGCCGACTGCGCGAAGAACGCGGACATCGCCCAGAAATCGGTGCGCTTCCGCTTCGCCATCGCCGTGTTGACGAGCTCGAGATGTCCGAGGCCGTTGTGGCAGGAGAGGCAGACCATGGGGAGGCCGAGGAACTTCTGGCCGGTGAAGGCGGCGAGGTTGTCGTAGGTGTCCTGGAACGGCCCGTTGCTCTGCATCTGGCGGACGTAGTAGTTCGCTTCGCCGTTCGTGAAAACAGGACCGTTGCCCGAGATCAACTCGCGGACCATCGCGTCATACGGCTTGCCGGATGCGATGGAGTCGTGGATGTAGCGGCGGTAGGCGTCGCGTCCCGATGCCGTGAGCGTCGTGTTCTTGGCGATCGAGGTGTTCTGCACGTGGTCGCCGAACCACATCGTCCAGCGATCGGCGAATGCGGGCGAGCTCAGAAGCCGGTCGATCGCCTTGTCGCGCTTGTCGACGTCGGTGTCGGCGAGAAACGCGCGGACGGTCTCCGCGTCGGGGATCTCACCCGTGAGGTCGAGCGTGACACGGCGAAGGAACTCGGCGTCGGACGAACGCGTCGTCCACTGCACGCCGTCCTTCACCATCTTCCCGAAGATCTCGCTGTCGATGAAGTTCCGCGGCGCGGGCGGCGCGGAAGCAGTGGGAGGCTGGCCGGGGCGACGGCGGCCGGACGGCGCGGCGTCAGCCTGTGCCGTCAATCCTGATGGCGCAATCGTCTCGGTGAGCGACGAGAGCTGATGGAAGGTGTCTCGCGGACTGCGCAACGTCACCGCGTGGAACGTGCAGTCGGCCGCGGGGGGCCGCGCGTCCTGGGCGATGGCCATCCCCGAGGTGAGCAGTACCAGAAACAAGCGCGTGTACCGCATGAGCCGGATCCTCCCCATTTGCGGAAAGAGACTGTGGGTGTGCGGAGATATTGGTATGGCGGTTTCGGCGGCCCGATGTTGACAAATCGGCTACAACTCCGCGGCGGGGAATGCAGAATTGTTGCGACAGGCCGGAGGAAAACGATGATCACCGTCCGCAGATCCGACGAACGCGGCCACGCCGATCACGGCTGGCTCGACACCCATCACACTTTCTCTTTCGCCGACTACCACGATCCCGACTTCATGGGCTTCCGCGCGCTGCGCGTCATCAATGAGGATCGCGTGGCGGCGCACAACGGCTTCGGCACGCACGGACATCGGGACATGGAGATCGTCTCGTACGTGCTCGAAGGAGAGCTCGAGCATCGCGACAACATGGGCAACGGCGGCGTGATCCGTCCGGGCGAAGTGCAACGGATGAGCGCCGGCACGGGCGTGCTCCACAGCGAGAAGAATCCGTCCGGCGAGCCGGTCCACTTCTACCAGATCTGGATCCTGCCCCAGGAACGCAACATTCGCCCCAGCTACGAGCAGAAGAGCTTCCCCGTGGCCGACCGCACCGGCCGCCTGCGCCTCGTCGCATCGCCGGACGGCCGCGACGGCTCGGTGACGATCCACCAGGACGTCGCCATCTACAACGCCGTCCTCGACGACGACGCGCTGACGCACACGTTCGCGCGCGACCGCCACGGCTGGCTCCAGGTGGCCCGCGGCGAAGTGACGCTGAACGGCAATACGCTCCGCGCCGGCGACGGCGCCGCGATCAGCGGCGAGGAGTCGGTGACGGTGCGGGGGGCGGGCGCAGAAGTGCTGCTCTTCGATCTGAACTGAACGGAAAAACACGTAGGGCCGGCTCTCCAGCCGGCCCCATGAAGCACGGTCGCGGCGGGCGATGCCCGCCGCATCATTTTCGACTGGGCCGGCTGGAGAGCCGGCCCTACGTTTTCGTCCTCACGTCATGATCTGGTGACGCGGAACGGCGAGGCGCTCCTCGCCGGCGACGGCGGGGCGATCAGCGACGAGCCGTCGGTCACGGGGCGGGGGGGCGGGCGCAGAAGTGCTGCTCTTCGATCTGAACTGAACGAAAAAACACGTAGGGCCGGCTCTCCAGCGGCCCCGTAAAGCACGGTCGCGGCGGGCGATGCCCGCCGCATCATTTTCGACTGGGCCGGCTGGAGAGCCGGCCCTACGTTTTCGTCCTCACGTCATGATCTGGTGACGCGGAACGGCGACGCGCTCCTCGCCGGCGACGGCGCGGCGATCAGCGACGAGGCGTCGGTCACGGGGCGGGGGGCGAGCGCAGAAGTGCTGCTCTTCGATCTGAACTGAACGGAAAAAACGTGGTGGCAGGTTTCAGCCCGCTCCAGGACCGGCTGAAGCCGGTCCCCACGTTTCCTTCCGGTTATGATCCCCGCGTGGTCGTCCTCATCCGCATCGTGACCGCGATCTTTCTCGCCCGATTCCGTTCCCGGCGCGGGTTTCTCGAACCCTCGGTGCTCGCGATGCGTTGCTGGCCGAACGACCTCGATCTCAACATCCACATGAACAGCGGCCGCTATGTCTCGATGATGGACATCGGCCGGGTCGAACTCTTCGCCCGTTTCCGCATCTTTCGCAAGGCGATGCGGCGCGGTTGGCGGCCGCTCGGCGGCGGGTCGATGATCCGTTACCGCAAGTCGCTCCTCGCCTTCCAACGCTTCACCGTCTCGACGCGGCTCCTCTGCTGGGATGTCAAGTGGTTCTACTTCGAGCAGAAAATCGAACGGCGGGGCCAGCTCTACGCGCCGGCCTATGTGCGGATGCTCTTCCGCGGCCCGGAAGGCAACATTCCCCCATCCCAAGTTCTGGCGTTGGGCGGCGTCGCCGTGCCGCCCTCTCCTCCCATCCCGCCCGCGATCGAGCGCTGGCTGGAGGCCGAGTCGGCATGACGAAATCCGAGAAGGCGAAGAAGATCGGCGAGATCCTCGACGGGCTCTATCCGACGCCTCCCATCCCGCTCCAGCACGTCGACTCGTTCACGCTGCTCGTCGCCGTGCTGCTCTCCGCGCAGACAACGGACGCGCAGGTCAACCGCGTCACGCCCGCGCTCTTCCGCCGTGCGCCCGATCCGCAGTCGATGGCGAAACTCTCCGAGACGGAGATTCTGAAACTGATCCGCAGCTGCGGCCTCGCTCCCTCGAAAGCGCGCAACGTGAAGAAGCTCGCCCAGACGCTGCTCGACGAATACGGCGGCGAAGTGCCGGCGGACATGGAGGCGCTTGAAAAGCTGCCCGGCGTCGGCCACAAAACCGCGAGCGTCGTCATGACCCAGGCCTTCGGCCAGCACGCGTTTCCCGTCGACACGCACATCCACCGCCTCGCCTGGCGCTGGGGATTGTCGAACGGCAAGAACGTCGAGCAAACCGAAGCCGACCTCGAGCGCCTCTGGCCGTCGGAGCAATGGGGCCAACGGCACCTGCAGATCATCTACTTCGGGCGCGAGTACTGCCCCGCCCGCAATCATGACTTCGAAGCCTGTCCGATCTGCTCGTGGGCGGCGCCGAAGTCGCGGCGCAAATAGGAGAAGCGATGTCCGAGGTGCTCATCTATTGTCCGGAGTGCAAGGCCGAATACCGTGAGGGATTCATGACGTGCAGCTCGTGCGACGTCCCCCTCGTTCGGCGGCTCGAGTCCGACGAAACGGAGCGACTCGTGCCGCTCGCGCACGAGACCTCCTTCGAATTCGTGGCGGAGCTGCTGGACCGGCTGGAGAAAGCGAACGTCCCGTACGTGATCGAAGCCGGCACGGCGCTGCGGATGCTCGACGATGAGGCCGATCCGGTCACCGAGCCCGAATCGTGGGAGGCGCGGGTCTGGGTGACGCGCAACGCGGAGGGCGCGGCGATGAAAATTCACCGCGAGCTGTGGAATCAATGGAAGTTCGGGCTCCGGGAAGAATAACGCTTCTCTACATTTATCTGTAGAATGCCCGCTCCTTTGCGCGTCCACGTCCTTCCCCTGCTTCTGCTCCTGGCATTGCCTGCCGTCGGCGCCGAATTCGACGTCCGCCCGACGCCGGCGTGGATCGATGCGGCACCGACCGAAACGAACGTCCAGGTGCCGCGGAGCCAGGTGCGCTACGGCGTCTACGCGATCCTCGCCGACCACCAGGTGCGGGGCGACGTCGACTATCACCGCCGCGTCCGCAAAGTCCTCTCCGCCGCCGGCGTCCAAAACGCCTCGGAGCTCGCGCTCGACTTCGACCCGACGTTCGAGCGCCTCGTGCTCCACGACGTCGCCGTCCTGCGCGACGGCAAACGCCTGCCCCGCCTCGATGCCGACGCCATCCGCGTGATCGACAAGGAAGACGAGGCGGGCGAAGGCATCTACGACGGCGAACGCACAGCCATCCTCTTCCTCAAAGACGTCCGCCCCGGCGACATCCTCGACTACTCCTGGTCCCTCCAGGGCACGAACCCGCTCCTCGCCGGCAAGTACGACGACGAGTACGACCTCTCCGCCTCCGTCCCGACGCGCCGCATCCGCCATCGGCTGATTTGGCCGGCGTCGCGGCCGCTTCACTACAACGGCAAGCCGACGATCGAGACGAAAGGCGCCGAGCAGATCCTCACCTGGGAGAAGCGCGACGTTGCGGCCGTCGACGACGAAGACGACACGCCCGAGTGGTACGACCCGTGGGAAGTCGTGCAGGTGACGGAGATCGCGAGTTGGAACGAAGTCGCGCGTTGGTCCTCCGACCTATTCGCGACCGACGATGCGTCGCAGGCGACCGTGAAGAAGCTCACCGATCGCATCCGCAACGAGAACAAGACGGACGACGCGCGCATCACCGCCGCCATCCGTTTCGTTCAGGACGAGATCCGTTACCTCGGCATCGAGATGGGCCGCAACTCGCACGAACCGCACTCGCCCGCCGAGGTGCTGGAGCAACGCTGGGGCGATTGCAAGGACAAGGCGCTGCTGCTGTCCGAATTGCTGCGCGAGCTCGGGGTCGAAGCGCGGCCGGCGCTCGTCAATACGCGGTTCCGGCGTCAGCTCGACAAGCGGCTGCCCTCGCCGTTCTCGTTCGACCATGTGATCGTGCAGGTTGTGCGCGGCGGCAAGACGCATTGGATCGATGCGACGCTCGCCGATCAGGGCGGCGCGTTGGAGACGATCGAAACGCCGAACGACGAACGCGCGCTGGTAGTGCGGCCGGAAACGACCGGTCTGACGACCATCGCGACGAATACGAAAGGGGCGACGTCGATCGAGCAGACATACACAATCGCCGACTTCGCCAAACCGACCGAGCTCGTCGTGCGCTCGACGTACAGCGGCGGCGACGCCGATGCCATGCGCGCGACGTTCGCCGACGACTCCTTGGACGACGTCGCGAAGCAGCGCATCAACGCGCTCGCCGCCAACCAGCCGCGCATCGAGGCCGTCGGCCTGCCGGCGATTCAGGACGACCGCGAACGCAACGTCATCACCGTCGAGGAGCGCTACACCGTGCGCGACCTCTTCGCCGACGGCTCGTGGACTTGGGAGCCGCGCGCGATCGAGAAATACCTCGCCGGCCCGCAGACGCGCATCCGGACAATGCCGCTCGCGGTCGACTATCCCCTCCATCTGACCCAGAAGGCGACGTTCCATCTCCCCGAGAAAATGGAGGTCGAATCGGGCGCCGACGAGGTCCGGACACCAGCTCTGCGCTACACGCATCAGGTCACGAACGACGACCGTACGATCGTCATCACCTGCAGGCTCGACGCGTTACGCGACGCGGTAGCGCCCGCCGAGGTGCCCGAGCATCTGACGCGGATGCACGAGGCGCGGGAGGCGACCGGCGACACGCTGCGCAGACATCGGCGGAACGCTCTCGCCAGCACGGCTGCGGCCGGCATCGGCGTCGGCGTGCTGGGCGCGATTCTGCTCGTCGGCGGAGCCGCGGTGACCGCTCTGCGCCGGCGGCCACAAACGTAGGGCCGGCCCTACGTTAATGGAAATACTCCAAGTAGTTATTTGCGTTAGGCAAAAACATCGCGACATGTCTGTGTGGTCTGTGACGATCACCGCCACGGGAGCTCCAGCAGCAGCGCCGCGGAAACAGGAAACAACGAAGGAGATCTCCAGGAATGCGTAGCACCGGTACCGTGAAGTGGTTCAATGATGCCAAGGGTTTCGGTTTCATCACGATGGACGGGGGCGAGGATGTGTTCGTGCACTTCTCCGCCATCCAGGCCAAAGGGTTCCGCACCCTTCCCGAGGGTCAGCAGGTCGAGTTCGACGTCGTGCAGGGGCCGAAGGGCCTCCAGGCAGCGAACGTCACCGTGAAGTAACTTCCCCAACCAACCACGCAGTAGAAGAGAGGACGGCCGCGGCGGCCGTCCTTTTTGTTTTGTCCCTCATTTCGCCAGCCGCTCCCCCTCCCGAGAAGCGGGCCGGACGTTTAGCCGAAATACAACGCAGTCACCATCGCCAATCCGACGACTGCGTACAGCGCACGGTAATTCGTCTGCAGTCTTGTGACGCGCGCATAAGTGAGGCCTTGATGCAGGGCCCGAAACGACCAGTAAAGCTGCAGCGGGAACAGCGCGACGAGAGCCGCAAGCGGACGCGGCAGAATTCCGGAGAGAGCCAGCGCAAAGAGGATGATTTGCGCAAAGCCGAAAAGCACCAGGCTCGCGAGAAACGTACGGCGCTGACCAAAGGCCACGGCGTTCGTCCGGATGTCATTGGCCGCGTCGCCGTGAAAGTCGCGAATTTCCTGCGTCAGATGGCCGGCGGCGAAGATCAGCGCGAAGAACGTCGCCGTCGCCAGGCCGC
>JAFAVZ010000093.1 GCA_019242175.1 Acidobacteriota bacterium | reverse complement strand
TCCTCCGGAGGGCGTGTTGTCCAGCGGTCCCCGGCCGATGCTGCACGTCTGACACATGAACCTGGAGGAGATGTAATGCCCCCGCGCGTCGTAATGGAAAATGGTCAGCCATGCGCACGTGCGGTTGTATGGATCATAGGCGCAAAGCTGACTGCCGCTTTCGGTCCCGGTGCGGCACGTCGCGTTTTCGTTGTAATTGACATCGTCCCGGCCACACATGTTCGCCTGTTGCGCGGAGAGACTGGCGGCGACGGTCAAGAGGATGGCGAGGGCCAGGAGGCGCATAAAGCCATAATAGCGGAATTCTGTGGTTCGGCTCGCCACAGACCTTGCACACCTCGTCACGTTCGTGCCCGGTAGAGCTCGGTCTTGACAAAACGCACCGATGATTTTTCCCGCCGAGCGGAGTCCAAGAGAGCAAAGGAGAAAATGAACATGCCCGAGAACACCGTCCGCCTTCACCGTGTCCTTCGCACCAAGCCCGAGAAGATCTACCGCGCCTACCTCGATGGCGACGCCATGGCCAAGTGGCTTCCGCCCAACGGGTTCACGGGGAAAGTCCACGAGATCGATGCGCGGGTCGGGGGGCATTACCGGATGTCGTTCACGAACTTCAGCACCGGCTCCGTCCAATCGTTCGGCGGCAAGTACCTCGAGCTCGTCCCGAACGAGCGCATCCGGCACACGGACCGGTTCGATGACGCCAATCTGCCGGGGGAGATGATCACGACCATCACCTTCGCGGCGGTTTCGGTCGGCACCGAGATCACTATCGTGCAGGAAGGCATCCCCGAAGCCATTCCCGCCGAGGCTTGCTATCTCGGTTGGCAGGAATCGCTCACGCTGCTTGCCCAGCTGGTGGAAGCTGAGATCCCGGACTGAAAACGTCGTCAAAAACGTAGGGCCGGCTCTCCAGCCGGCCCAGCGTCAATCTTGGGTCGGCTGGAGAGCCGGCCCTACATTTCCAGGCCCGGTCTTCACTCTCCGCTGTGGTCGACGACCGCGCCGCTGCCGCGAAGCGGAGAGTCCTTCGGGATCTCCTCGCCGAATACCCAGTGGCTGAACCAGTCGTAGTTGTGCTGCAGCACGGCGCGGTTCGACTTCGGTTTGTTGATGCCGTGGCCGAAGCCCGCGTAAACGATCAGCGTGCTCGGCACGCCCACGTCGCGCAGGCCGCGATAGAGCTCGAACGCGTTCGGGGGCGGCACACGTTTGTCCTTCTCGCCGTGCTGGATCAGCGTCGGCGTCTTCGCATTGCGGATGTTCGTGATCGGTGAGGTCAGCGCGTAGACCTTCGGGTCGTCCCACGGCGTGGCTTGCAGGTACTGGCGCGTGAACGGCGTGATGTCCGTATTGACGTAATACGTGGTCCAGTCGCTGATCCCCGCACCGTCCGAGATCGCCTTGAAACGGTCGGTGTTCGTGGCCAGGAATGCGGAGATGTATCCGCCTTGCGACCAGCCCATCGCGCCGAGCTTCGTCGGGTCCACCGACCCGCGTGCGATCATCGCGTCGACGCCGCTCATGACGTCCCACATGTCGCCGACGCCGAGGTTGCGCACGTTGAGCGCGCGGAACTTCGCTCCGTAGCCGGCGCTGCCGCGGTAATTCGGCTCGAGCACGAGAGCCCCCTTCGCCAGGAAGGCCTCGATCGGATACGTGCGGTTGGCGGGGTTGAAGACGGGGCGGGACACGCCGGTCGGTCCGCCATGGATCACGACCAGCAGCGGATACTTCCGGGACGGGTCGAATTTCGCCGGCTTGTGCAGCACGCCTTCGATGGGCGTACCGTCTTTGCTCTTCCAGGAGACCAGCTCGACGCTGCCGAGATCCATGCCGGCGAATTGCGCCGTCATGTCCGTGAGCTTGCGCGCGGCTGCCGAGGCTCGGCCGGTGAAGATCTCCGTGACGTGCGTCGCGTCGGCGGCCGAGTATGCCCAGTTCTTGAACGTGCGGTCGAAGCTGACGTCGCCCACGAAGAAGTCGTCCGGCGCGGTCACGCGCGCGATGGCTTTCGTGGTCGGGTCGATGCGGAAGACATGAGAGCGCGTCTTCTGCTGCGCGCGAAACAACACGCCGTTGGGCGCCCAGTCGAGCAGTTCGGTGTCTTCGTCGAAGCTCGCCGTGAGGTCGGTCACGTCCGCGCGAGTGGTGGCCGGCTTCGCCAGCACGGCGGCGAGCTTCACCGATGCGATGTGGCCGTTGGTGTAGAAGAAGTACTTCTCCGCGAGCGACGTCGAGAACGCGACCTCGCTGCCGTCGGGCGAGAAGTGCGGATGGTCGTCCGGGCCCTCGAGCGCGACGATCTTCGTCGGAGTGCCCGGCTTGGCGACCTCGATGGTGTAGAGGTCCGCGGTGCCTCCGAAGGCGAGCATCGGATTCGCACTGCCGGTGAACGCGACGCGCGACCCGTCCGGCGACCATTCCACGTCGCTGACCGTGATCTTCGGATCGTTGACCAGCCGCGTCGCCGCCGCCAGCCGCGCGCCGTCCTCCGATGCGGCGACATCGACGAGCCAGAGCTGGTTCTGCTCGTAGTCTTCCTCGTACACCTCGTAGTCGCTGTACTTCTCCTTGCGGTCCTTCGCCGCCTTCGATTCCGGAACGGGCGCCGCAAACGCGAGGCGCTTTCCGTCCGGCGACCAGCGATAGGAATCGATCTTCGCGCCGTGTTTGGTGAGCATCCTCGCTTCGCCGCCGAGAGGGGAGATGATCCAGATCTGGCGCGAGTCGGGCTTCGCGTCGGCCGTCTTCTCCTTCTCGGTCTTCTCATCCGGTGGCGCGATCGCGTCCGCCTCGCGCTCGGTCAGAAACGCGAGCCAGCGTCCGTCCGGGGACCATTGCGCGTCAGTAGTCGATTTCTTGCCGCCGGTCAGTTGGAAGGTCCGGCCCGATTGCGTATCGGCCAGCCAGAGGTGCGTGACGTACGCGTTCTCCTTCCAATCCGTCTCCGTCTTCTCGAACGCGACGAATCGCGCGTCGGGCGAGATGCGCGGCCGGGACACGTTCTTGACGTTCAGGAGCTGGTCGATCGTGGGGGCGGCGGCGAACGCCACCGTGGAGCTGGCGAGAAGAATCGCGCCGCCGAGGAGGCGCCCGAGTGGTCGCAGGTTCATGGGCCGGAAACATAGCATTACCCTGATACTGTTCGCCGCGCGCGCATGACCAGGCTCCTCGTCTATTTCCGCCGTTACCTCCCCAGCTTCGCCGCGCAGCTCGTCGCCATTTGCCTGATGGTCGCGGCGACGCTGGAGCTGCCCGATGCGATGGCCGGCATCATCAACAAAGGCGTGATCGGGCGCGACACGTCCCTCATCTGGCGCGCCGGCCTCCTCATGCTCGCCCTCTCCCTCGGCGCAGGCGCGGCGAGCGTGATCTCGGGGCTGCTCGCGGCGCGCGTGGCGACCGGGTTCGCGCGCGACGTGCGCGAGGCGGTGTTCGCGAAGGTGGAGAGCTTCTCCCTCGCGGAGTTCAACTCGTTCTCCACGGCGTCGCTCATCACTCGGTCGACGAATGACGTGCAGCAGCTGCAGATGGTGTTGGCCATGCTGCTGCGGATGGCCGTGATGGCGCCGTTCATGGGCATCTGGGCCATCGTGAAGGCGTATCACGCCGCGCCGTCGATTACCTGGATCATGGGGCTGGCCATCGCCATCCTGGTCACCATCATCGGTACGATCTTCGCCCTGGCCGTGCCGCGCCTCCGCCGGGTGCAGACGCTGGTCGATCGCCTGAATCTCGTCACGCGCGAGAGCCTCACCGGCCTGCGCGTGATCCGCGCGTTCAACCGCCGGGAGCTCGAAGAGGCGCGGTTCGACGGCGTCAACCGCGATCTGACCCGCCTCAACCTCGTGGTCAACCGGCTGATGATGCTCATGCAGCCGGCGATGCTCTTCCTCATGAACGCGGCGGTGCTGGCCATCGTGTGGAACGGCGCGCATCTCATCGACGCCGGACGACTGCAGATCGGCGACATGCTGGCGTTCATGCAGTACGCGATGCAGGCCATCTTCGCGTTCCTCCTGCTCACGTTCGTCTTCATGCTCGTTCCGCGCGCGTCGGTCTCGGCGAAGCGCATCGGCGAAGTCCTGGAGATGCCGCTGCGCATCGTCGACCCGCCCGATCCGGTGACGGCGACGGAGCGCGGCGGACGCGTCGAGTTCCGGAACGTGACGTTCGCGTACGAAGGCGCCGAAGAGCCGATCCTGCGGGACGTGTCGTTCGTGGCGGAGCCGGGAGAGACGACGGCCATCGTCGGGAGCACCGGCAGCGGCAAGTCGACGCTCATCAATCTGATTGCGCGCCTGTACGACGTCACCGCCGGCAGCGTCTCGATCGACGGCGTCGACGTGCGCCGGATGCGGCTCGCGGATCTCTATGCGCGCATCGGCTACGTACCGCAGCGGGCGATCCTCTTCTCGGGGAGCCTGGCCTCGAACATCCGCTATGGTTCGCCCGACGCGACGGATGAGGCGGTGGCGCAGGCGGTGGAGATCGCACAGGCCCGCGAGTTCGTGGATGGCGTGGCCGGCGGATACGCCGCGCCCATCGCCCAGGGCGGGACGAACGTGTCGGGCGGACAGCGGCAGCGGCTGGCGATCGCGCGAGCCGTCGTGCGCGATCCGGAGATCTTCATCTTCGACGACAGCTTCTCCGCGCTCGACTTCAAGACGGATGCGGCGCTACGCCAGGCGCTGCGCGGAGCCACGCGCGACAAGACGGTGATCATCGTCGCCCAGCGCATCGGCACGATCGTCAACGCCGACAAGGTCGTGGTCATCGACGAGGGAGCGATCGTCGGCCAGGGAACGCATCGCGAGCTGATGGAGAGCTGCGAGGTCTACCGCGAGATCGCGCTGTCGCAGCTCAGCGAACGCGAGCTGGCGGATGGCGGCGCCCTCCTGGGAGTAACGATATGAGCGAGTCGAGACCATCGCCGCCGCCGCAGCAGCCGCAGGCCGTCGGACCGATGGGCCGCGGGCCGAGTCCGATGGGGATGATGATGCCCCGCCAGAAGCCGCGCGAGTTCCGCAAGACCATGGGACAGCTGCTGCGCTATCTGCGGCCGTTCCGGGCTTCGATCGCCGTCGTGGTCCTCTTCGCCATGGGGAGCACGGTGGCGTCCATCGTCGGACCGAAGCTCCTGGGCAGCATGACGAACCGGATCGTCGCCGACCTCGTCGCCCGCGGGCGCAGCGGCACGCGCGTCCCGTTCCACTATGACGTGCTCCTTCGCATCGCGATGGAGCTGGTCATCCTCTACGTCGCCAGCGCGGTCTTCGCGTACGTGCAGGGTTGGATGATGACCGGCATCTCGCAGCGGGTGACGTATCAATTCCGCCGGGACATCTCGACGAAGATCGGCCGTCTGCCGCTGCGGTACTTCGATCGCCGCACGCACGGCGAGGTGCTGAGCCGCGTCACGAACGACGTCGACACGGTCAGCCAGACGCTCAACCAGAGCATGATGCAGCTCATCACCTCCCTCACCATGATCGTGGGGATCCTGGCGATGATGCTGAGCATCAGCTGGCAGATGACCCTCGTCGCCGTGGTCGTGCTGCCGCTCAGCTTCCTGCTGTTGGGCCTGATCGTGGGCCGCTCGCAGGGCTACTTCAAGGAGCAGCAGGAACAGCTCGGTCGCCTCAACGGACACGTCGAGGAGATGTACGGCGGTCACTCCGTGATGAAGGTGTTCAACGGCGAAGCGCGGTCGCTCGCCGCGTTCCGCGCCATCAACGAGAGGCTCTTCGTCAGCGGCTGGAAGGCGCAGTTCCTCTCCGGCCTCCTCTTCCCCCTGATCAGCTTCGTCGGAAACCTCGGCTTCGTCGGCGTCATCGTGGCCGGCGGCTGGCTGGCGCTGCGGGGCCGGGTCAACATCGGCGACATCCAGGCCTTCATGCAGTACCAGGGGCAGTTCAACCAGCCGATCATCCAGATCGCGAACGGCGCGAGCATCCTGCAGTCGACCGCCGCCGCCGCGGAGCGCGTTTTCGAGTTTTTGGCCGAGGAGGAAGAAGCGCCAACGGCCGATCCACTGCCGGCGCCGGCGACCGTTGCGGGCGCCGTGGCCTTCGATCACGTGACGTTCGGCTACGAGCCCGGGCAGACGGTGATCCGCGACTTCACCGCGTCCGCCGCGCCGGGACAACGGGTGGCCATCGTCGGCCCGACCGGCGCGGGCAAGACCACGATGGTCAATCTGCTGATGCGCTTCTACGACGTGAACGGCGGCCGGATCCTCGTCGACGGGATCGATACGCGGCGGATGTCGCAGGAAGACGTGCGCGCGATGTTCGGCATGGTCCTGCAGGACGCGTGGCTGTTCAACGGCACGATCCGCGACAACCTCGCGTACGGGAAGCCCGAGGCGACGCAGGCGGAGGTGATGGAGGCGGCGAAGGCGGCGCATGCCGATCACTTCATCCGCGCCCTTCCCAACGGCTACGACACGGTCCTGGGCGAGGACGCGGCGAACATCTCGCAGGGCGAACGACAACTGCTGACCATCGCCCGGGCCATGCTGGTGAAGACACCGATGCTGATCCTCGACGAAGCGACGAGCTCCGTCGACACACGCACCGAGGTCCTGATCCAGAAGGCGATGGACCGGCTGATGAAGGGCAAGACGGCGTTCATCATCGCCCACCGCCTGTCCACGATCCGCAATGCCGACCTGATCCTCGTGATGCGCGAGGGCAACATCGTGGAGAAGGGGACGCACGAGGAGTTACTCGCGCGCGACGGGTTCTACGCGGAGCTGTATCGGAGCCAGTTCGCGGCGCCGGTCGGGCTCGCGTCGTGAGGCGCGAGCCGGCGCCGGTTTCGCCGCCGACCGAACCTTGGAAACGCATCCTGGATCTCGGGCTCGGGGTGTCGATGGGATGACCGCGCTCAAGCAGTGGCTCAAACGTTGGCTTGCCTCGACGGGTGTTGAAGTCCGGCGGATTTCTCGCCCGAGGGTCGGCACCGTCCCGCCGGTTCGGGGATCGATGCGCGAGGCGCTCACCCATCTCGCGGGACTGGGCTATGCACCGGCCTGGGTGATCGACGTGGGCGCGGCCGACGGTACGCCCGCCCTGGACATCTTCCGTGATAGCCGGCTGGTCTGCATCGATCCGCTGCGGGAAAACCAGCAGGCGCTCCAGGAGCGGACCGAGCAGCGCCGCGGAACGTACATCATCGCTGGCGCCGGACGGGCTGCGGGCATTCTTTCGCTTTACGTGGGCGAAAACCGCGACGGCAGCTCGTTTCTGGAGGGCGAAGGAAATGACGAGGTCCGGCACGTTCCGGTCGTCCGACTCGACGATGTCGCCGCCGAGCTCGAGATCCGAGGAGACGTTCTGCTGAAAATCAACGCGCAAGGCATGGAGCTCGAGGTCCTGGAAGGTGCCCGCGAACTGCTCGCATCGTGTGAGATCGTGATCATCGAAACGTCACTGTTCCGGTTCCGGACGGGATTCCCCGACTTCCATGACGTCGTGGCCTTCATGAAGGGCCTGAGCTACGTCGTTTACGACATCGTCGACGGACGCAACCGACCCTACGACCATGCGCTGGCTCACCGGTATCTCGTCTTCGCAAAGGAGAGCGGCCGCTTTCGGGCCACCCATCAGTGGGCGCGGTAGCTCCCGGTACAAGGAACGTTGCGGCCTTGCCAAACCGATGCAGAAAGCCATGGACCGCCTGATGAAGGGCAAGACGGAGCTCATCATCGCGCAGCGTCTTGTAGACGATTCCGCAACGCGGACCGGATCGTGATGCGCGACGGCGGCGCCGGTTGAGTTGACTTCGTGAGGAGGGAAGCGATCCGCACGCGGCAACCCTGCCGCATGCGGACCGTTTCGCATCAGAACGTCACTCGATAGCTCACCTTCGCCGTGCGCCCCGGCTCGGGCCGGAACAGCACGACGTTCGAGAACTCCGCGTAGAGCTCGTTCGTCAGGTTCTCCACCCAGAGCGTCACATCGTGCGAGAAGCCGGCGCGCTGGAAGAGGCGCGCGCCTCCGCCCACGCCGTGCACGGTGAATGACGGCAGCACGCGTCCGACGGGCGGGATCGGGGCATTCGGCTCGAGGTTCACGTCGTCGCGGCCGTTGTGACGCACGTGGTACTCCAGCCAATAGCGGCTGTTCGTCGGCTCGTAGCGGGCATAGACGAACGTCTTGTTCGAATAGCTGTCGCCGGTGGGCGGGTTGGCCGCGTCGGTGCGCATGCCGTCGATCCACGTGTAGTTGCCGCCGAGGACGACGCCGCTCGCGGAACGCCAGCCCAGCGCCATTTCGACGCCGTCGTAACGAAGGCGCGCCGTGTTGCGCTGCTGCACGACGAACTGCGCGCGGCTCGCCGTAATGGCGGCGCGCGTCGCGGCATCGAGCTGCGCGATCTCGGCGGGCGAGAGATACGCCTGGATGATGCCGCCGTGGATGTCGTTGCGGAAGCCGACCAGCTCCAGGAACGCGTTGCTGCGCGAGTACTTGAGGCCGAGGTCGAAGTTGTCGCTTGTCTCCGAGTCGAGCGCGGTGTTCAGAATCTGGTATCCCGAGCCCTCCGGCGTGGGACCGTTGAAGAGACGCTCGATGATGTTCGGCGCGCGGAAGCCGCGGCCCCACGACGCGAGCAGGTTGATCTCGGCGTTGAGCTGGTAGCGGGCCGACAACGCGCCGACGACCGTGCGGTCCGAGAAATCGAGTCCGGCGACGTTCAGGCCGGGCGTCTTCTCCGCGACCGTTTCGACGTGGTTGTAGCGCACGCCGGAAGTGATGCTCAGCCGCTTGCCGATCGAGATCTCGTCCTGCGCGAACACGCCGTATGCGGTGTTCGTCGCGTTGGGCGCATTGGCGAGATTGCTGTGCGAGACGGTCACGTTGTTGCCGAACGGCGTGCGGATCGTCGTCGTGATCGTCGACGAGTCGGTGTTGAAGCTGTCGTCACGCGCTCCCTCGAAGCCGTAGGTCAGGATGTGCCGGCCGTTGCCGAGGACTTTGACCGTGTCTGCCCGCAGGCCGAGGGTGTCGACGTCGCTGAAGTTGAGGGTGGAGGCGACGACGCCGGAGTCGGGAAAGTTCGGCGCAACGGGCCCGATGTTGACGTCGACGTCGTTCAGCAGCTCGCGCTCGTTGCTCTGGCGATAGAGCTGCACGTTCACCGAGTCCGCCCATCCGCGCTGCATCGTGCCGTTGTAGGAGAGCACCTCGCGGTCGAACGTCTGACTGGGGTAAAGAATGTGGATCTTCGTAGCCTCGGTCACCCCGTACTCCTCGGCGGGCAAGTAGCCGAAGCCCGTTTCATCGACGTCATAACGGTTGACGCGGAGATGGAACGTGTGGCCGGCCGCCGGGGTGAAGGCCAGGGCTCCCCAGAAGCTCGTGTCGTCGATGCCGGTGTCCTGGATCTCCGCGCTGTGCCGGAGGTTGACGTTGCCGAAACGGCCGGACGGCGCCTCGTAGTCGTCGGCCTCGCGGCGCGTGCCGCCGAGGCGGAAGGTGAACTTGCCCACTCGGCCGTCGATGCCGGCGCTCAATCCGCCGAAGTCGCCGGCGGAGGAATGCCGCCCTTCGACGTAGCCCGCGAAGTTCGAGCTGCCGTTGAAGTGCGGCTCGGCGCTGACGACGTTCATGACGCCGCCGATGGCATCGCTGCCATACAGAACCGAGGAGGGGCCGCGTACGACTTCGATCGACGCCGCTTCGTGGAGGTCGACGAGGCCGCCGATCTCCCCGAAGTCCGTCTGCCGGCGCGGATTATTGATGCGCAGTCCGTCTTCGAGGAAAAGCACGCGCAGGCCGCGCTGGCCGCGGATCACGGGGCGGATCTG
>JAFAVZ010000294.1 GCA_019242175.1 Acidobacteriota bacterium | reverse complement strand
GCCGGCGGCGATGCGTTGTCGTAGTCCCACAGATCGTGGTGCACGGTTTGGAACGACCACACCACGGCGCCCGTCGACGCGCGCAGCGCGACGACCGAATTCGCGTAGCGATTGTCGCCGAGGCGTGCGCCGCCGAAGTAGTCGGGGCTCGGGCTCGACGTCGGCACGAACACGAGGCCGCGGGCGACGTCGGCGGCGATCGGGCCCCACGCATTCGCGGCCCCGCTACGAGCGCCGTCCGCCATCGGCAGCAGCGGATCGAACGACCAGCGTGTCGCGCCCGTCTTCACGTCGAACGCGCGCACGACGCCCCGCCCCGTGTCGACGTTCGAGTTGTCGCCGATCGACGAGCCGACGACGACCAGGTCGCCGATCACCGCCGGCGGCGACGTCACGCCGTAATCCGGCGCCCAGAACGTGCCGACGTCGCGCTTCAGATCGATCTGCCCGAAGCGGCCGAAGTCGGCGCAAGGCTTCCCCGTCTTGCCGTCGATCGCGATGAGGCGCCCATCGAGCGTGCCGAAGAAGATCCGCGTCTCCCCTCCCCCTCGCCAAACGCTCACCCCCCGCGAAGTCACCTCGGAGTAAGAGTACGAACGGTCGATCTTCGCGTCGTACGTCCAGCGCTCGGCGCCGGTCGCCGGATCGAGCGCGATGACTTTGTTGAACGGCGTGATGACGTACAGCGTGCCGTCGACCATCACCGGCGTCGCCTCGAACGCTGCCTTGTGATTGAGGTCCGTCACCGGCTCCAACGCGCCGGTGTGATACGTCCACACCTTCTGCAGCTTGCTCACGTTCTCGCGCGTGATGTCCGCGGCCGACGAGTAGTGCGTGCCGCCCTGGTCGCTGGCAAAAGCCGGCCATTCGACATCGTGGCTCGGGTTGCTGCTGGCAGGCGGTTGCGTGCTCGCGCAGGAGAGGGCGAGCAGGGCGAGGAGCGCGAAGGAAGTCCGCATGGCCGCGGATCGTAGCACTCACGATCCGGCCGGCACGGCCGGCGGCGTTGGTTGGCTGGCCTTCACGACGCCGGGCGTCCTCGCCAGGCGTCGTGAACGCATAGCCCGCTACGGGATCAGGTTGAAGAGGCGCACGTTCGAGACCTTCACCCAGCTGTCGCTGTCCGTCGACCACGAGCCGACGATGTCGATCTCGATCACGTCTCCGGCCTGCACGCCGGTGAAGCTCTGGCCGGCCATCACGCCGGTCGCGCTTCCCTGGTTGCCGCTGTGCGAGTAGATCGTCACGCCGTTGATGAGCGCACCGCTGCGGTACACGTTGCCGTAGATCTGGATCGAGTTGAACGTACTCGAGTGCGGATCCACCAGCTCCACGTACGCATCGATCTCCCAATGTCCGCCCGCGCCCGACGGCACGGTGAACTGGCGGGTGATGTGGCCGGCGAAGCCTTCGAACTTGAAGCCGGCCGGGGAGCCGGTGAAGCTGGCCAGCGTCGTGGCCGGAATGGACGTGCTGGAGCTGCTTCCGTTGAACGTCCAGCAGGGATATTCGTTCGAGGCGGCGGAGGTCAGCGTGCGGTAGGAGTACTCGACGAAGGATCCGCTACTCGCGGTGGAGCTGTTGCACTGCGCGATGGCGGAGGAAGAGAAAGCCATCACGGCGATGGCGGCAAAGACAAAGACTGCTTTTTTCACGATTCGTCCTTTCGGTACAGCAAAGGGCGCCCACGGTTGCGACATGTCGAGGCCCAACATCGGGCCGGACGCACGGATCCGCTAGGGACATTTCGTGATGGAAAGCAGGAATCAGTGTTTGAAGAACGACGACGACTCGAGCCAGCTCTTCTCCGGGTAGTAGGCGAAGATCGGGCTGCCGCCGCGCAGCGTATCGATCAGCTTCTTCGACACGTCGCGGCTCACGGCCGGGCATCCCCAGCTCCGGCCGAGGCGGCCGAGGGCCTTGATGGCGGCTCGGGAGACGTAGGAGGCGCCGTGCATCACGATCGCCCGGTCCCAGGCCATGTCGTTGATCCCTTCCTCGAGCCCTTTCAGCCGCAGCGAATAGCCGTTCGAGCCGACGTAGGGATCGGCCGTGACGAAGAGGCCGAGGCTGGTGGCGAGGCTGCCGGAGGAGTTGGAGAAGAAGCTGGCCTGATCGCCGCCGCTGTTCTTGCCGTGGGCGACGAGCTCCCGGAAGAGGATGCGTTTGGCAGCGAGGTCGAAGACGAAGAGGCGGGGCTGGGAGGATGGGAGGGAGTAGTCGATGACGGTGAGGAGGTTGCGACGTTTGACGAGGCCGCGCTCTTCCGCGCAGGCCGTCGCATCCATCGCCAATTCCAGCACCTCGGAGCGCAGGCCGGGAGCCTGGCGCAGCAGCGAACGCAACAGCGAGTCCGACGGCTTTGCGCCGCACGGCTGCTCGCTCCTCGCGCCCGCAAAAAGCTGCGGCGCGATCGCGACGATCAGAAGGATGGCCAGACGTTTCATCGACTTCGGTTGCGAGATTGTACGGCGATTCGGACGGCGCATGATAGCAAATAAGTGGTGGCGGGCATTCCCGCGGGCGCCGCCCGAATTGAGAATTGAGAATTGAGAATTGAAAATTGAGAAGTGAGAAAGACTGCGCCGTGCGACGAATGTCGTGAACGCGGAGCGTCTTTCTCAATTCTCAATTCTCCATTCTCAATTCGGCTACGATTTCGCCACCGCGAAATCGGAGGCGAAACATGGCTCTCGTTGCCGCAGAGCACGACCCCTCTTCGAGGCGGCGTGTCTTCGGCGTCTACTTGCAGCATGGCGTGATCGGCGCGTTGGTGCTCGTCGCTGTGACGGTCGTGCGTCGCGCGGAGCCGGCGGGGGTCATCCGCGCGCTGGGCGGTTCTGCGCCGATCCTCATCGGCCTCTTCTTTCTCCTCGCCCTCACCCTCGCGCTCCTCAAGTTCCCTCTCACCGACGAGATCTTCGTCTCGTTGGCCATGACGGCCTACATCGCCATGTTTCCCCTCCTCGGCATGGTGATGAGCGCCTGGATCGCGGTCGCCGCGGCGGCCATCCAGCGGACGCTCCATCTGCTCTTCACGAAGGGGCAGAAAGACCGAGCGATGGAGTGGGCGCGCACGCTGGCGCTCTTCGCGACGTACGGTGTGCCGATCGTCGTCGCCGTGCGCGTCTACGAGGCGATCGGCGGCGCGATTCCCCAGCTCGCGCCGTCCATCGACGCGGCGTGGCGCATGGCCGTCTGCGGCGTGCTCATCATCGTGATCAACAACCTCATCGTCGCCCGCGTCGAGCGCGCGTACGGCTACTCCGTCGGCACCACGCTGAAGACCGCGGCGGTCGACACCACGATCTACCTCATCACGATTCCCTACGCGCTCCTCATGACGTTCGCGTACGGCTCCATCGGCTGGGGCGGCATGCTCGCCTCGGCATTCACGATCGTCCTGGCCAACCTCGTCGGGCAGAAGCTCGCGCAGATTCGCGGCGATCGCGAGCAACTCATCCAGCGCCTCACGTCGCTCACGAACATCGGAAAGACGATCTCCGTCGACATCTCCACCGACGTCCTCCTCCAGCGCGTGTACGAGGAATGCCGCAAGGTGATGGACGCGCCGGTCTTCAGCATCGCCCTCCACGACGCGTCCACGAACGAGCTCTCCTTCGACTTCAACGTCGTGCGCGGCGAGGTCGTGAAGAAAGAGCGGCTGCCGCTCGGCGACGGCCTGAACTCGTGGGTCATCACGAACGCGCGGCCGCTGCTCATCGGCAGCGTGCAGGAGGAGCGCAAGCTCGGCATCGCCGCGCATGACGACGGCGTCCCGAGCCAGGCCTGGCTCGGCGTCCCGATGATCGTGCGCGACCACGTCATCGGCGTGATCTCCGTGCAGAGCTTCGAGAAGCACGCGTTCACGCAGGGCGATCTCACGCTGATGACGGCCGTGGCGAATCAGGCCGCCGCGGCCATCGAGAACGCCCACCTCTACAACGACCTCGGCGCCCTCAACTTCGCTCTCGAGCAACGCGTGGCGGAGCGGACGAACGAGCTGCGCGAGACGAACCTCCGCCTCATCGCCGCCGACCGTTCGAAGAACCAGTTCCTGGCCAGCATGTCCCACGAGCTGCGCACGCCGTTGAACGCGATCATCGGCTTCTCGACCATCCTGCTGAACACGTCGAACGAGCTACTGCCGCCTCGCCTCTACAAGTTCCTCGACAACATCAAAACCGCCGGCAGCCATCTGCTGGAGCTGATCAACGACATCCTCGATCTGGCGAAGATCGAGGCGGGAAAGCTCGAGCTGCAGCCGGAACGCTTCGAGCTCGCGGAGACCGTCGCCGCGGTCGATCGCGTGATCAAAGGGATGGCGGCGGAGCGCGGCGTGACGATCGTGACGCGCATCGATCCGGAGCTGACGGACGTCTATCTCGACGAGGCGCGCGTGAAGCAGATCCTCCTCAATCTGTTGTCGAACGCGGTGAAGTTCTCGCATGCGAACGGCTTCGTGCAGTTGAACGTCGGCGCGGTCGCGGACGCCGACTCGCCGCTGGCCTGCGAGAGTGTGCGGATCGAAGTGGCCGACTCCGGGATCGGCATCGCCGACGCCGACCGCCGCCGCATCTTCGACGAGTTCTACCAGGTCGCCGGCCGCCCCCAACGCGGCGGCACCGGCCTCGGTCTCTCCCTCACCCGCAACTTCGTCGAGCTGCACCGCGGGACGATCGACGTGGAGTCGGAACAGGGCCGCGGCTCGACGTTCCGCATCCACCTGCCGCGCTACTACGGCTCGATGGTACCGTTGCGGCCGCATGCCGTTGAATGACGTGGACCTTCTCCGCCGGCTGGTAGCGATCGATTCCACCAGCGCGTTGAGCAACCTCCCGATCGCCGATTTCATCGCCAACTACCTCGATGCGCCGTCGACCGAATATCTGCCGGACGACGACAAGGCGAACCTCCTGATCCGCTTCGGCCCCGACGCCGACGGCGGCCTGATTCTCTCCGGACACATGGACGCGGTACCGGCGAAGGAGACGAACTGGGACAGCGACCCATTCATGCTCACGGAACGCGACGACCGCTACGTGGGACGCGGCGCCGCGGACATGAAAGGGTTCCTCGCCGTCGCGATGAACGCCGCGCTCGATGCGCCGCCGCTGCGCGCACCGCTCTATCTGCTGTTCACGTACGACGAGGAAGTGGGGACGCTCGGCGCGAAGCAGTTCGCGCGCACGTATCGCAGCCCGCTGCCGAAGCGTTGCATCATCGGCGAGCCGACGTCGTTCCGCGCAGTGCGCGCGCACAAGGGCCATCTGAAACTGCGCGTCTCGACGTTCGGACGTTCCGCGCACAGCGGCTACCCGCACCTCGGCGACAACGCCATCGAGAAAATCCGTCCCGCGCTCGACGGTCTGACGGACCTGCGCCGCGAGCTGGAGGCGGAGACCACGGAGCATCACGAGCTCTTCGCCGACGCGCCGTACGTGCCGCTCAACATCGCGACGATCCGCGGCGGGACGGCGGTGAACATCGTGCCCGACCGCTGCGATCTCGACATCGGCATCCGCCTGCTGCCGGGGATGAAAGCAGAGGACATGGTCGAGCGCGTGAAGCAGGCCGTCGGCGATCTCGCCGTCGAGGTGCTGAGCAACAGCCCGCCGCTGCTGACGTCGCAGGACTCGGAGCTGTATCAAGCCGTGCTGCCGCACGCGAACCGCAACGGCATGGAGTCGGTGTCGTTCGCCAGCGACGCCGGCTGGCTGCAGACGATGGGCATCGAGTGCCTACTGTTCGGCCCCGGCGCGATCGAGGTCGCGCACAAGGCGAACGAGTTCACGCCGAAGGACGAGTTCCATCGCGCGGGCGGCATCCTGCGCCAGCTGATCGCGAGGTTCTGCGCATGATCCTCGAGCCGGAGCTGACCTGGACCGGCGCGCGTTTCGAGCGCGGCGTGCAGATCGCAATCGAGAACGGAGTCATCACCGACGTCGGCCAGCTCGGTCACAACGACGCGCAGAAGCTCAAGCGCCGCGCGCTCCTGCCGGGCTTCATCAGCGCGCACTCGCACGCGTTCCAACGCGCCCTGCGCGGCAAGGGCGAGACATTCCCCGAAGGCGCCGGCTCGTTCTGGAGCTGGCGCGAGGCGATGTATGCGCTCGTGCAGCAGCTCGACGCCGACCGTTTCTACGACGCCGTGCGCGCGACGTTCGCCGAGATGCTCGCCGCCGGCATCACGACCGTCGGCGAGTTCCACTATCTGCACCACTCCCCCGGCGGCAACGATCACCTCTTCGACGAGATCGTGCTCCGCGCGGCGAAAGACGCCGGCATCCGCATGGTCCTCCTGCTGACGTACTACAAAACGGGCGGCATCGGCCAACCGCTCGCGCCGGCGCAGCAACGTTTCTCGACGCAATCGCTCCCCGACTTCTGGCGCCAGGTCGATCGACTCGACGCCGACCATCTCGGCATCGCTGCGCACAGCATCCGCGGCGTGCCGCTGGACGAGATCGCGCCTCTGTACGACGAGGCGCGCAAACGCGGGATGGTGATGCACATGCACGTCGAGGAGCAGCGCCGCGAGATCGACGAGTGCCGCACCGCGTACGGCGCGATGCCGTTGCAGCTGCTCAACGAACGGCTGTCATCCTGCGAGGGATTCACCGCCGTGCACGCGACGCACAGCGATCCCGAAGAGATGGGCCGCTTCCTCGACCGCGGCGGCAACGTCTGCATCACCCCGCTCACGGAAGGCAATCTCGGCGATGGGATTCCCGACCTGTCGGCATTGCGCGCACCGTCCCTCGGCACCGACTCGAACGCGCGCATTTCCATGATCGAAGAGATGCGCTGGCTCGAATACGGGCAGCGTTGGAAGAGCGAGACGCGCGGCGTGTTCCGCGGCGCCGCGCCGTTGCTCCAGGCCGCCACCGCGAACGGCGCGCGTTCCCTCGGCATCGACGCCGGCGCGATCGAGAAGGGGAAGCTCGCCGACTTCGTCGCCATCGATCTCGACGCCCGCGCGATCCGCGACGTGGACGAGTCGCAGCTGTTGGAAGGGTTGGTGTTCGGGGGGGGAGACGACGTGGTCGCCGAAGTCTGGGTGAGCGGGCGTCCCGCCCGCCGGACGTCCTCGTCCGGCGGTAAGCCGCCGAGGTGACATTGGCCGCGGCGATGGCGCAATCGGCCGCGGCACGAGACGTACCGCGGCTTGCGGGCGAGACGCCCGCTCACCACTCGCGGCGACGTGGGTATGCGGGCGCTTTGTCATCCTGAGCCGCGCAGACGGCGAAGGATCCGTACCGATCTCGCCCGGCGCCTGAAGGTACGGATCCTTCGCCCTCTTCGGGGCTCAGGATGACACCGGCTCCGAGTACCATCACCTCTCATGGAGCAAACCGACACTCGTAGCCACCTCGCCGAATTCACGTTTCGCGCGATCGCCGCCGGCATCGTCTTCGGCATCGTGTTCGGCGCCGCGAACGCCTACATCGGCCTGCGCGTCGGCCTCACCGTCTCCACCTCGATTCCCATCGCCGTCCTCACCGTCGCGCTCTTCCGCCTCCTGCGCAGCAAGCAGGACGTCATCCTGGAGGCGA
>JAFAVZ010000235.1 GCA_019242175.1 Acidobacteriota bacterium | reverse complement strand
AGCTCGCCTTCCGGCGTCTGGTAGAGATAGACGCGCGCGTGGTCGCCGCTGCCGAGGATCCAGTCGACCGGCTGCTCGAGAAGGTTCCTCGCTTTGCCTGCGTCGTCGCGTTGAAAGCGGCGGAACACGAGCCGATCGCCGCGCCAGACCATCTCGAAAATCTGCTTCGAGCGCGCATGGACGAACGGCTTGTCGAGCGTTTCGATGATGCGATCGCGCGTCGGTCGAACGAAGGAACGGGCCATGCCCGCCTCGGAGTAGGAACGGGCGATGTCGGCGTGGCAGCTCGCGCAGACCGCGTCGTCGACGTAGCCCGCCGGCGCTTGCGAAGATGGTCGCTGCGCGGCGGAGAGCAGCAGGCAGACCGCTGCCGCAAGGAAGATCGCCGCCGGCGCCCGCATGCGCCGATTCTACCTTCCGGATGTATGCTGCTCCGAAAGTCCAACGGAGGAAGAGCCATGGTTCTCGGCCTGCCCCTCGAAACGTTTACGCGCGTCCACGTCGTGATCAGCCTGATCGGGATCGTGACCGGCCTCGTCGCCACATACGGTCTGATCGGAGGCCGCCGCATGCGCGGCTGGACGACGGCGTTCCTCGTGACGACGATTCTCACGAGCGTCACCGGCTTCTTCTTTCCGTTCCACGGGCTGACGCCGGCGCACGTCGTGGGCGTCATCTCGCTCATCGTGCTCGCGCTGGCGGGCATCGCGATGCAGACGGATTGGCGGAAGACGTACGCCATCAGCTCCGTGATCGCGCTCTATCTCAACTGCTTCGTGCTCGTCGTGCAGTCGTTCCAGAAAGTGCCGGCGCTGCATGCGCTCGCGCCGAAAGGGAACGAGCCGCCGTTCGCCGTCGTGCAGCTCATCGTGCTGGCGCTGTTCGTCTGGATGGGATTTCTCGCCGCGCGGCGGAAGGTGGGAACCGCCGGCGCGATGGGCGCGCCGGCGGCGTGAGAGCGCGGATTACTTCTCGCAGTCGCCGAGGCGCTTGCCGGTGAATTTGCCGGACATGAACTGTTCGCCGATCTGCATCTTCATCGAGCCGTCGTAGCTGTCGCTGGAGTAGACGATCTTGCCCGAGCCAGTCATCTTCTGCTTCGGACAGTCCATCGACCAGGTGACCGTGTTGCCTTCCATCTTGTAGTCGTTGACCTTGCAGTCGGTGTTCTGCATCTTCGGCGGCTTCGGATTCTGGGCTTCTTCCGGCGTGACGCACACGGTCGTGACCGTGGGCGGCATCTTCACCGGCATGTTCGGCATTTCCACCTGAATGGTCATCTGCCACTTGCCCGCTTTCATCGGGCTGGTGGCGGCGTGGGCGGCGAGCGGCAGGGCGAGAGCGACGGCCGCGGCGAGCAGGGTCAGTTTGCGAGCTTTCATGGTTCCTCCGTGTGTTGCGGTTTCGGCGCAGGAGTATAGCCGCGCGCCGCGCCGCCGCCCGTGACGCAGGACACCTTCGCCCGTCTCATCCAAATGAGCGGGCCCGGCCCGCTGCGTTTGTTGGCCAAGCCGTCGCCAGGCTTCGAGTTCTCGCCGGCCTTGGTGGAGATGATGAAATTTTACGGAAAGGGTGGCGGCGTGGGGGCGGGCTTCAGCCCGTCCTCGACCGGCGGAAGCCGGCGCCTACATTGATGTCATTGCAAAACCGGCTGCGATCGCAACTCCGCATCACCTGGCATCTCCCCGCCATCCTCGGCGTGCTCGTCGTGCTCGCCGGCGGTGCGCTGACGTGGAACTGGGCCGCCGCACCCGCGCCGCGCGTCATCCGTCTGCATGGCTCGCATCGCGAGATCGGCCTGCAACACGGGCGGCTGCTGCGCCACGAGATCCGCGCGCTGTATGACGCGTACGTGGTGCACGGGATCGTGGAGAAGGAAGGGCATTCGCTGGAGTCGCTGCTCGCGACGGCGCATCACTACGACGCCCGCATTCCGAAGGCGCTGCGCGAAGAGATGCACGGAATCGCGGACGGCGCTCGCGTGCCCTACGACGAGATCCTCGTCATGAACACCTTCGCCGACGCCCTCCTCGGTCGCAACCGCTTCTGTTCCGCGGTAGCGGTGCACGGCAAGGACGGCCTGCTCGTCGGACGCAATCTCGATTGGGTGAATCACGGCGTGGCGCATCGCAGCGGCGTGGTGTTCGTGCTCGAGCCGACCGGCGAACGAAGCGTGCTGAGCGTCGGCTGGCCTGGCATCGCCGGCGTGGTGACGGGGATGAACGACCGCGGGGTCACCGTCTCGCTGAACATGGCGTTCGGCGGCAAGGACGGCGACGGCACGCCGGCGCTGCTACGCATCCGCGATGCTCTGTCGCGCGCGACGACGGCGCAGGATGTGGTGGCGACCGCGACGCGCGAGCCGCGCACGATGGCGATGAACTGGATGGTCACCTCCGGCGACGAAGATCGCGCGCTCGTTCTGGAGATGACCGGCGACGAGTACGCCGTCCGTCCGATGGACCGTGGCTGCGCCGTGACGACGAATCACTTCGAGGCGCTTCCGATCCACGGCGGCGCCGGCTCGGATCGCACTTCCCTGCTCCGGTCGCGCTTCGCCGATCATCCATCCGCCACCGTCTCAGAGATCGAACGAGCATTGCTGCGCGTGGCGTTCCTCGGCCCGCCCGAGGGGCTGCTCACCGTGCAGAGCGTGGTGTTCGAGCCGAAGTCGCGCGTCGCGCACGTGGCGATCGGACGGATTCCCGCGCCGAGCGGCCGGTTCTACGAGGTGCGGCTCTTACAATGAACGGATGAAGCAAACCGTCCTTCTCGTCCTTGTCGCCCTGTTGGCGCTGGGATGTGTTCGGCAGGAGGCGCCGCATCAAGACCTCCAGTTGCCGACCGGCCGCACCGTGAAGGTGCTCTCCGTCGGGAAGCTGTATTTCTCCAACGACAGGCCGGCGCTGACGCTGAAGTACCAGACCGACCTGCCCATCACGAACGTGGACGCGCTCGGCGCGGAGGTCGACGAGATCTGGATGGTCTTCCAACCCGAGGTCGACCGCGCGAACGTGACGAATGCCATCATCACCGCGTCGACGCCGCCCAAAGGAACGTTCGTCACGACCGGCAGCAACTACAACTTCGTGTTCCAGAAGGGCGAGGACGGAACGTGGCGGCGGATGGCGAACAGGTGAAGTACTTCGTGATCGCGGCGAGCGTCGCCGAAAAGATGACGCGACATGTAGGGATGGGCTTCAGCCCGTCCGGGCCGGCTGAAGCCGGCCCCTACATTCTCCGCCTTATGGTTGGATCCACCCCGCGAACTCGGTCTTGCCGCCCTGGATCTTGATCATCGCCACGGGTTTGATCGGGTCGCGACTCGGGCCCATCGTGATCACGCCGGAGACGCCCTGGAAGTCCTTCGTCACGGCGATCTGGTCGCGGATGGCCTTTCGGTCCAGCGTCCCGGCCCGCGTCGCAGCCTCGGCGAAGATGCGCACGGCGTCGTAGCCGAGTGTCGCATTCGCGTCGGGGCTCTTGCCGGTCCGTTTGTTGATCTCTGCCACGAACCGCTGCACGGCGGGGCGCGGCTCGCCGACGAAGTAGTGATCCGAGAAATAGCAGCCGTCGACGGCCTTGCCGCCGATCTCGATCACGGTCGGCGAGTCCCAACCATCGCCGCCGACGAGCGGCTGGGTGATGCCGAGGTCGCGGGCCTGGATGGCGATCTGGCCGACGTCCGTGTAGAAGCCGGGCACGAACACTACCTGCGGCTTCGCCTCGCGGATCGCCGTCAGTTGCGGACGGAAGTCATTGTCACCGCCGCTGTAATCCTTCTGCTCGACGATGCGCCCGCCAAGCTGTTCGAAAGCCTCCTGGAAGAACTTCGCGAGGCCGACCGAGTAGTCGTTTTTGTTGTCGCGGAGGATGGCCGCCGTCTCGAGCTTCAGCGTGTTGCGGACGAACGTCGCGAGCGCCTTCCCCTGGTACGGATCGGTGAAGCAGACGCGGAAGATGTAGTCGCCCTTCTTCGTCACGTCGGGATTGGTCGACGACGGCGAGATCATCGGGACCTTCGCGTCCTGACAGATGGGCGCCGCGGCGAGCGACTGGTTCGAGGAGTTCTCGCCGATCACGGCGATCACGTTGTCGCTGGTGACGAGCTTGGTGACGACCGAGGCCGCTTCCTGGGCTCGGCCTTGATCGTCTTCGATGACGAGGCGGATCGGCTTTCCGAGCACGCCGCCCGCGGCATTGATCTCCTCGGCGGCCAGCTTCGCCCCCTGGACGGTGGCCTGGCCGAAAGCGGCCTCGCTGCCGGTCAACGCGGCGTAAACGCCGACTGGAATATCACTCGCGACGGGGGCAGTTTGACCCTCGCGACCGCCTTGGCAGCCGAGGGCCAGAGCGGCGGCGAGACCGGCGATGATCAGGTTTCTCACGTCCCGGGAGCTCCGATCTGCGGCTAGAATGCGCCGCACTCAAATCACGGCAGTCTAACCGAAAGGATTCACCGATTCATGCAGGCCAACGATCTCCGTAAAGGACAGGTCATCCTCTTCGAGGGCGATCTCTGCAAGGTGCTGGAGTACCGGCATCACACGCCGGGCAACCTCCGGGCCATGGTGCAGGCCAAGCTCCGGAACATGCGCACGGGCAACCAGTTCGAGCATCGCTTCCGCTCCCAGGACGAGGTCGAGCCGGCCTACATCACGCAGCACGAGATGGAGTACCTCTACTCCGACGGCCACGCCCATCACTTCATGAACACCGAGAACTACGAGCAGTCGGAGATCACCGAAGACGATCTCGGCGACGCCGCCGCTTGGCTCTCGCCGGGCGTGAAGCTCCAGGTGCAGTTCCACGAGACGAAGCCGATCGGCATCGAGCTGCCGAAGACGATCCGGGCCCGGATCGCGACGACCGAGCCGATGGTGAAGGGCTCGACCGCCTCCGCCTCCTACAAGCCGGCCGTGCTGGAAAACGGCGTGACGGTGCAGGTGCCCCCGTTCGTCACGGAGGGCGAGGAGATCATTGTCGACCCCTCCGAGAACCGCTACCTCGAGCGCGCGAAGTAGCAGCGTCCACTTCCTCTGCCTGCGCTGCGAGACCCGGCTCGCCCGTTCGTCGGGCGAGCCCGCATCCCCCTGCGAGTCCTGCGACCTCGCCTCCTCCGTCACCGCCCCCTCGCCCGAGTCGATCATCGAGCGCTGCGCCGCCTGCGGCCACGAGGAGCTCTACTTCCAGAAGGACTTCAACCGCCGGACGGGCATCGCGCTCGTGGTGATCGGCGCCATCTTCGCCCCCTGGACGTACTTCCTCTCGCTCCTCGGCGTCACCATCCTCGACTACGTGATCTGGCGCGTCGTGAAGGACGTGATCGTCTGCTACGACTGCCAGGCCGTGCACCGCGGCTACCCGCCGAATCCCTCGCTGAAGCCGTTCGACCTCGTGATCCACGATCGGCACGTTTACGGCGCCGCGCCGCCGGGCGCGGAAGAGGGGCACTAGGGCTCGCGACTATGGGTCGCGCAATTACGAACAGAGCGTCGCCGATCTCGCTGGATTGCAGAACGAATTGACGGAAGCCATCGCCTCACAGACGTGGGCGAAGCTCGTCGCGCCGGTGCGGACAGGGATCACTAGAAGGCGAAGACGCCGAAGAAATTCATCCCGATCTCGCGCTGCGCCTGAGGGTACGGATTCCTCACCGTCTTCGCGGTTCGGAATGACACGTCCAAGAGACCGGCTTCAGCCGGTCCGGCGCGGGCTGAAGCCCGCCCCCACGTTCCTTTGCCGGAATGTCATCGCGTTTCGCCAAGGCCCACGAGGACGCGAAACCTGGCGAAGGCTTGGCCAACAAACGCAGCGGGCCGTGCCCGCCTAGACTGGCAAGTGCGTCGTGCTGGCGAGCCAGCCGCCGAGGACTTCGCCGATCACGACCGCCACGACGTTGACGTACAGAATCCCCGTCGCGGCCATCGTCGAACGGATGCGCACCGTGCCCCAAACCAT
>JAFAVZ010000075.1 GCA_019242175.1 Acidobacteriota bacterium | reverse complement strand
CCGGCCCTACGTTTTTGGAGCTCCAGCGTGCGTAGAGCGTGAGCGTAAAAAAATGTGGGGACGGGCTTCAGCCCGTCCCAATATTGACGATCGGGACCGGCTGAAGCCGGTCCCCACGTTTTTCACTTCAGCTTCCCTTCCAACTCGCTCCACCGCGCGTACAGCCGCTCCACCTCCGCCTGTGCGGCGGCGAGCTCCGTGAAGCGTTGTTGCAGCGCGGAGGCGTCCGCCGCGATGGCCGGATCCTCCGCGCGTTTCTGCGCCTCGGCGACCTTCTCCTCGGCCGCGAGTACGTTCGCTTCCATCCCGTCCCACTCGCGTTGCTCGAGATAGGAGAGGCGCTTCGCCTTCGCGGCCGGCTGCGGCGTGGGAGCGGGCGCAGTCGCGCGCGGCGCGGAAGCGGGCATCGGACGCTCCGTCTCCCACTGCGCGAAATCCGCGAAGTAGCCGGCGCCGCCGCGGCCGTCCAGCGCGAGGATCTGCGTCGACACGCGGTCGAGCAGATAGCGGTCGTGCGTCACGAGCACGAGCGCGCCGGGGAACTCCAGCAGCGACTCCTCGAGCACGTCGAGCGTGGGAATATCGAGATCGTTCGTCGGCTCGTCCATCACCAGCAGATCCGCCGGCTGGAGCATCAATCGCGCGAGAACGATGCGCGCCTTCTCGCCGCCGGACAGCCGCGACACGGCGGTCTCGAGCTGCTCGGTGCGGAAGAGGAAGCGGCGCGCCCAGCCGGCGATGTGGATCGGGCGGTCGCGATAGATCACGGTGTCGCCGTCCGGCGCGAGCGCGCGTTTCAGCGTGACGTTCGGATCGAGCGACTCGCGGTTCTGTTCGAAGTACACGATGCGCAGCCGGTCGGCGGCGTCGATCGTTCCGGCATCGGGCGCGAGCTCGCCGATGATCATCCGCAACAACGTCGTCTTTCCCGAGCCGTTTGGGCCGAGCACGCCTAGACGCGTGCCGGGCGTGAGGAGGAGATCGAGGTCGTCGACGATCGGCTTCTCCCCCATCCGTTTGCGCAGTCCGCGTCCGGTCCAGAGACGCTTCGTCTTTCGCTCCGACGCCGTGAAATCGATCTTCGCCGAGCCGCCCGTTTCGCGGCCGCGGCTCTCCTCCAACTCGTCCATCAGACGGCCGGCGTTCTGGATGCGCGCCTTCGCCTTCGTGGTGCGTGCCTTCGGGCCGCGGCGCAGCCACTCCATCTCCCGGCGCACGAGATTCGCGAGCGTCTCCTGATACGCGGCCTCGTTGCGCAGCACCTCGTCGCGCTTCTCCAGCAACGCGCTGTACGAGCCCTCGGTCTGGAGCAGTCCGCCGGGATACACGCGATCGAGCTCCAGCATCCGCTTCGCGATGTTCTCCAGGAAGTAACGATCGTGACTGACGACCACGAACGCCTTCGGCTCGTTGCGCAGCAAGCCTTCGAGCCAGAGGATGGCTTCGACGTCGAGGTGGTTCGTCGGCTCGTCGAGGAGAAGAACGTCCGGCTCGCGCACGAGCTCCCGCGCGATCGCCAGCCGTTTTCGCCACCCGCCCGAAAGTGCCTCCGTCCGTTGGTCGCGATCGACGAAATTCGCCTTCGCCAACGCGACCGCCGCGCGCGCATGCTTCTCGTAGTCGTCGAGATCGTCGCCGGTGAGCGCCTCGAGCACGACGTCTTCCACGCTCTTCCCCGGCGCGAACACGGGATCCTGCGGCACGTAGCCGACGCGCACGCCTTTGCGCACCGCGCGCGTGCCGCTGTCCGCCTCCTCCACCCCGGCGATGATCTTCAGCAGCGTCGACTTCCCCGCGCCGTTCGGCCCCACGAGCCCGACGTGGTCGCCTTCGAACAACGTGAACGACAACCCTTCGAACAACGGGCGGGAGGTGTACTGCTTCGCGAGTCCATCGCAGGACAGGAGAACGGAGCGGCTCATTGGCGGCGGTTCATATCACGCGCGCGGGTACACTGCTCCCCATATGACAGAGCTCGCTCGTCGCCTCGGCGCCTTCGACGCCACGATGATCGTCATGGGCGGCATCATCGGCTCCGGGATCTTCATCAACCCGTACGTCGTCGCGCGCCAGGTGCACACGCCGCTCCTCATCCTCGGCGCCTGGATCGCGGGCGGCGTCATCGCGCTGCTCGGCGCGTTCGTCTACGCCGAGCTCGCGGCGTTGCGGCCCCAAGTCGGCGGGCAGTACGCCTACCTGCGCGACGCGTGGCATCCATCGCTCGCCTTCCTTTACGGCTGGGGATTGCTGCTCGTGATCCAGAGCGGCGGGATGGCCGCTGTCGCCGTGACGTTCGCCAAGTACACGGTCGAGTTGACCGGCATCGCGTTACCGGATGGAGTCATCGCCGTCGCCACGCTCATCGTCCTCACCTTGATCAACTGCCTCGGCGTCCGCAGCGGCACGAACACGCAAACCGCGTTGATGCTGCTCAAGCTCGCGGCGATCGCCATGCTGGTGATCGTCGGCCTAGCGTTCGTGCCCTCGTCTTCCTCGCATGCGCCGGCAGCGCCGACGCAGAGCGGCAGCAATCTGTTGATGGCGTTCGCCGCGGCGATGACGCCGGTGATGTTCGCGTACGGCGGCTGGCAGACGGCGAGCTTCATGTCGGGAGAGCTCGTGCGGCCGCGACGCGATCTCGCCGTCGGTTTGCTCGCCGGCGTCGCGGGCGTGATCACCATCTACGTCGTCGT
>JAFAVZ010000047.1 GCA_019242175.1 Acidobacteriota bacterium | reverse complement strand
GACGACGACGTCCATGCCGCCGCCGTGTCGATGCGCCTGTTCGATGTGCAAGGCCGGGCCGCCGTCGTCGAGCGCGGAGAGGCCGGCGTGATGGCCGTGCATCGCGCCGACGATGGCGATGACCGGGCTCGGCGCGGGACGACGCGATGCGTAGGCGACGAACGTCTCGCGCTTGTTGCCGCACGCGATGATGCTGTTGTCCGGCAGCGACGTCGCGAGGATGCTGATCGCGAAATGGGGGAGGTCGGCGATGCGGATCGAGCCGCTCTCGTCAAATCCGTTCCACTTCTCCACGACCGCGCCGCCGACGCGCGGCTCGCGGTTGACGATCGTGCGGAGGATCGGGCCTTCGCTCTTGCCCGTCTTGCGGTTCGGCGTGGCCTGGCCGGCTTCGATGTGCACGCGCGATGGCCGGGAGAGGCGATAGCTCAGGACGCCGCCGAGCCGCGAGTAGGAGCGCGTCTGCGGCTCTTCTTCGGTGGGATGGAAATCGAGCGAGGGATCGTAGACGTCGCTGGCGGCCTTGTCCCGCCACTCGACGCGGACGTTGTACGCCTCGTCGGGGACGACCTCGCCGCGATCGTCACGGCCGTCCCAGGCGAAGGCTACGTCTCCGCTCGCGACGGTCTGCGGCGGGAGCTTGCGGATCGCCACGCGGTCGCGGTCGAGGATGGTCAGCGTCACGGTGCCGGCATCGACCCGCGCGTGGATCTGCGCGGACCGGCCGGCGGTGGGGTTGAAGAACGGCGGCGAGACCTGAACGTCGCGGATGTGCGCTCCCTCCGCGGCGACGGCCAATGCGAGTGAGGAAAGGAGAGTGATTACGTGTCGCATGCCGCGACGGTAGAGACCGGCGCGCGGCGGCGATACGGAAGAGGGATGGAAGTCGCGAAAGGGGGGAAGGATGCTGCGAAATCGGGGAGAGGAGGGGGTGCGCCCGAGAGGGATTCGAGCCTCTGACCATGTCACCGTCGACGGTCGGCGCATCGACGGCCCGGCCGTCGCGGATCACTTCCTCGGTGGAATGGCGATTCGCCGTGCGCCCTGCCCCGTACTCGACGTGGTGGTGATCCGCGGGCAAAGGGAAGGACTATGGCAGAGGCGACCGCACGCTAAACTGTCCGCCCATGAAACTCGCCTGGATCGCCTGCGGTCTGCTCTTCGCCACCACCGCCATCGCGGCAGACGGACCGTCGCGTCACGCCGATCCGCAATGCGTCTGGCAAAAGCTCTCCGACGGCGATCTCGGCCTGGAAGCGTGGGTGGAGCGCTGCAACTACGCCGATCGGAAGATCGACTTCGTCGCAAAGGATCACGCGCTGCTCCAGCGTTACTCCGACAGCCCGGAGGCGGATCCGGTGATCCGCCTCTTCGACCTGCTGCCCGGAGAGACGCCCGAGGCGGGATTGCGGCGGATTTTTGCGGCGGGGACGGAGAAGAAGGTCGCGCAGCGGTGCGTCCTCGCGCCGTACAAGCCAGCTGCAAAGCGGGCCGGCGTCAAACGCTATGAGTTCGTGCCGGACAAGGCGTACGCGAAGGAGCTCGCGGCCGTGCAAAACGATGGCGTGCCCGACCCGCCCTGCGGCGAGCTCGGCACGCAACCGGACTCCGTGCAGTACTTCGAAGTACAGCACGCGACCGGCTCCCGCAGGGTGATGCTGGTCCTGGTCGGGCAAGACGTCCCGCTGTTCGACGATGAAACGCTGCGGCTGTTGCCCGCGCGATGATGGGGTGGGTGGGAGTGGAGTGGTGGTGCGCCCAAGAGGATTCGAACCTCTGACCTACAGCTCCGGAGGCTGTCGCTCTATCCAGCTGAGCTATGGGCGCCCGAGGAAAGGTGGATAGTAGCGAATGGAACAGCCGGGGGCAACGGGCGATTTCACCGCAGCCGCTTCATCTCCAGCGTGAAGTGTCGGAGCGCATCCTCATCGATCTCCACGCCGATCCCCGCGCCACTCGGCACGGCGATGAATCCCGCATCATCGAGAACCACGGATGGCGTGACGATGTCCCGTGTGAAGTAACGCGAGGTTTCGGACGTGTCGCCGGGGATGGTGAACGAAGGGTCGGTCTGGAGGTGGATGTTCACGGCGCGGCCGATGCCGGTTTCGTCCATCCCGCCCGACCAAACAGGCACGCCTCGGGACGTCGCGTAATCGGCGATGCGCAGCGCCTCCATCAGGCCGCCGACGCGTCCCTGTTTGATGTTGATCACGCGGCAGCTGCCGAGGTCGATGGCGGCGCGGGCGTCGGCGAGGTTGTGGATGGACTCGTCGAGGCAGAGCGGCGTCGCGAGCTGCTTCTGCAGCAGCGAATGCTCGTAGATGTCGTTGTACGAAAGCGGCTGTTCGATCATCGTGAGATGGAAGGCGTCGAGCTGGCGGAGATGCGCCGCGTCATCGAGCGAGTAGTCGGCGTTCGCATCGGCCATGAGCGCCATGGCGGGGAAGCGTTCGCGCACGGCGGCGATGCGATCGACGTCGCAGCCGCGGCGGATCTTCATCTTCACGCGGTGATAGCCGCTCGCCACCGCTTCCGCGACCGCGTCGAGCAGCTCCTCTTCGCTGTCCTGGATGCCGATGCTGATCCCGGACGGAATCGGCCGCGCGGCATGGCCGAGCAGCGTGTGCAGCGGAATGCCGTCGCGTTTCGCCAGCAGGTCGAGCAACGCGTTCTCGATCGTCGCCTTGGCCATCCCATGTCCGCGCACGCGCCGAAACTGCTGTTCGAGCTGGCCCAGCGTGATCTCTGGCTCGACGAGCGGCAGCAGAAAGTCGCGAAGGATGTGTGCAGCCGTGCCGGTGGTTTCCGACGCATAGTACGGATCGGGATCCGCCACGCATTCGCCCCACGCCGAGATGCCTTCGGACTCGACGCGCAGCAGCAGCGCTTCTTTGCCGGTCCAGGTCGCGGAGCTGATCGAGAACGGCTTCACGAACGGCAGGCGCACGATCCACTGATCGATGCGGTCGATGGGGCCGAGGACGCGTTGGGCGAGCGGCGTTTTCAGAACGGCCCCCATTTCATCAGCACGGGCGGAATGAGCAGCAGCAGGCTGAGGACGATCAAAACGATCATCAGCGGGAAGAACCAGCGCGCCCACTTCTCCCACGGAATGCGCGCCATGCCCAGCACGCCCATCGTGACCGCCGACGTAGGAAGAATCGGGTTGATGAACTCGCAGAGCTGAAACGCGTAGACCGTCGTCTGGCGCGTGACGCCGGCGAGGTCCGCGAGCGGCGTCATGACCGGCATCGTGAGCGCTGCCTGCGCCGTCCCGGAATGGAGGAAGAAGTTGATCACCGCCTGCACGGCGAACATCACCTGCGCGGCGACGATCGGCGGCAGGGGTGCCACGATGTTCGCGCTGTAGTAGAGCATCGTGTCGAGCACGGAGCTCTCCTTCGCGATGATGAGCAGCGCCCGGCCGCAGGCGATGATCAGCGCGACGCTGACCATGTCTTTCGCGCCGGCAACGAAGTGCTTCGCCACGTCATCGCCGCGTAGGCCGGCGACGATGCCCATCAGGAGACCCATCGCCAGGAACAGCGCGCCGATCTCTTCGATGAACCACTGCTTCTCCAGGATGCCCCAGATCAGGATCGACATGCTCGCGACGAACAGCAGGAGCACGGCCGCGCGGCGCTTCGTCCACGGCTCGGCTTCGCCATCCGTCTTCCACGCGCTGAGATCGCGCGAGCGGTCGAGCTCGTACACGATGCTCGACTGCGGATTCTTCTTCACGCGCGCCGCGTACACCATCACCCACGCGATCATCACCGCCGTGCCGATGAACCACGTCGCGACGCGATAGCCGAAGCCCGAATAGAGCGGCAGTCCGGCCAGACCCTGGGCGATGCCGACCGTGAACGGATTGAAGAAGGCGGCCGCGAAACCGGCGGCCGCACCGAGAAACGGGATCGACACGCCGACGATCGAGTCGTACCCGAGCGACAGCGCCAACGGCACGAAGATCAGGATGAAGGGAATCGTCTCTTCGCCCATCCCGAAGATGGAGCCGCCGAGGGAGAAGACGATCATCATGACCGGGATGAGGAGCTTCTCCAGCCACGGCCGTGAACGCAGCGCGAGGGTCAGCCGGCGGATCCCGAAGTGAATGATCCCGGTTTCCTGGATCACGTTGAATGCGCCGCCGATGAGGAACAGGAACGAGATGATCATCGCGCCGTCGGCGAAGCCTTTGATCGGTGCGATCATCAGCCACTGCGGGCCGAGGCGGACTTTTTCGGTCTGCTGATACGTGCCCGGCATCGTGATCTGGCGGCCGTCTTTCTCGACCCGTTTGTAGCTGCCGGACGGCACGACCCACGAGAGTGCGAGCACGAGCAGGACGAGCGTGCCGACGATGACCAGCGTGTGCGGCATGCGGAAGGTGCGCGGCGCGGAAACGGCTTGGTCGGACATCGGATCAGCTCCTTCTCTTGGCGCGCTACAGCGTCGGCAGCAGGTCGGCGAGCAGCGCGACGCGCCGCCCGAGCGAATCGAGATCGACGTATTCGCCGCGGATGTGCATGCCGTAGCCGACGGGCCCCAGTCCGTCGATCACGGGTGTGGAGGACGGGTCGGCGATGAAGTTCGGGAACGAGATGCCGCCGCGGTCTTCCTCGACATCGAGACGCATCCCCCGGCCCGCCGCGAGATCGACCGTGCGCTGGATGAGCGGCGCCCCCGGCCCCTGCGGATCGACCGGCGGCACATGCATCCCGACCGAGAACACGATCTCCGTTTCGTGACGCTTGGCAATGTCGGCGGCGAGGCGTTCGAGCTCGTCGCGCATGGCCTGGCCGTCCGCAGCGGTGAGGAAACGCAGCTCTCCTTCCGCCGCGGCGCGATCGGAGACGACGTTCAACTGGCGCGAGCTGCCGAGCATCGCGGCGTGTTGCGGGAGGTCAGTGACGAAATCGGCGCTGCCGCCGACGATGCGGCCGACGTTGACCGTCGGGCCGTTGCCGCGGCGCGACGCCGCTTGCGCGCCCGCACACCACTCAGCCGCGGCGGCGAGCGCGGAGCGTCCGCTCCAATACGCGAGCCCGGAATGCGAAGCCTTGCCGCGCACGTCGAGCTTCCACTCCATCATCCCGCGCCGGCCTGCGACGAGCGTTTCGCCATCCGCCGTCGATTGCCCAGGCTCCAACACGAGCACCGCGCGGGCTCCGCGGCTCCACCGTTCCGCCGATTGGCCGGAGATCAGACTTTCCGATTCTTCGTCGGGAACGAGCACGACGAGGAGGTCCGGCGGCAGCGCGGTGCCGTTCGACGCGAGCACTTCGAGCGCGCCGCAGAGCGCGGCCAATCCGCCCTTCATGTCGTACGAGCCGGTCGCGTGCAGCGTGCGTCCCTCGACACTCGGCTCGATCGCGGGCAGCACCGTGTCCATGTGTCCGAGGAGGAGCAGATGCGCGCCGCCCGTCGATGGCCCGCGTGCGATCAGCACCGGCTGCGGAGCGCCATGCGCGTCGGCTTCCTCAACGATCTCCACCGTCAACTCGTACGGCGTCAGCGCTCGCTCGAGCCGTTCGGCGACGCGTCGAATTCCGGTCGCGTTGCCACTCTCCGAAGAAATCGCGCAAAGCTCCCGCAGCAGTTCCTCGGTTCTGTTGAGGATCTCGGCCGGCGCGCTCATCGGCTTGCCTCGACCAGCTTGCGCTTCGCGAGATGGAAGACTTCGCCGGGCAGCACGATGTGGACGCGCATGCCCTGCACGCCGAGCAGCTCTTTGCCTGCTTTGGCCGGCGCGCGCCGCACCTTTGCGCCGGCAGGATCGAACACCATCGCCGAGCTCTCGCCGATGACCTCGAACGTGTCGTCGGGGCGCACCCAGATCGCCGTGTTTTCGTCGACGCCGACGGCGAGGTGGTCGGGATGCTCCAGGAGCAGGGAGATCAGCCGGTTCTGCCGCTGCCGCTTGAGGAAGTGCTGGTCGACGATCACGTCTTTGCGAAGAAAGCCGAGGCCTTCCATCACCTCGACCGACTTCGTCTGGACGACGCTGAAGTCGCCTTCGCCGGTGATCATGATCTCGCTCTGGCAGGCGGTGCCGGCGGACGTGCCGCCGACGACCGCGCCATTGCGAAATGCGTCGCGCAGTGCGTCGAGCGTTGGCGTGCCGGCGAGCGCGTTGATGATGCGCACCTGGTCGCCGCCGCCGAAGAAGACGCCGCGCGCGCGTTTCGCGGCCGCGACGACTTCCGGCAGGCTCGCATCCGCCTTCGTCTTGATCGGAAGGACGACGACGTCGGTGCTGCCGTAGTCCTTCATGAAGAGGTTCGTGTAGTACTCCTTCGTGTCCGGCTCTTCCGAGGCGGTGGGGATGACGACGATCGGCGCGTCTTTGCCGCCGGCGAGTGCGACGAACTTCTCCATCGCCGCGCGCGGCTTCTCGCCGCCGCCGATGAGCATGAGGTGGCCGTGAGCGGGCGTGCGGGCGGCGAGGGCGGACGTGGCGAACGACAGCAGAACGGCGACTCGGAGCAAAACGGTCATTGCGATCCTTTCGTGGCGAGGTCGTTTCTCATGACGGCCAGGAGCGCGCTCCCGGCCGCCTCGATGTGATGGCGTACCGCCTCTTCCGCCCCGTCCGCGTCGTGCGCCGCGAGCGCGCGGATGATCGCCTCATGCTCGATGGAGTCGGCGTCGTCGCGTTCGCGGGCCGAGTCGGTGGCCGCGCGGGGGATGTTGCTCCAGAGCATGGTCGGGAACGCCGACCAGAGCTGGCCGAGAGTGCGGATGAGATAAGAACGGCGGCTGGCGGTGAAGATGAGCGAGTGGAACTGCCGATTGAGCTCGCGATAGGCGGGCAATTCGCCCGGCATCGCGCAGACGATCATGCGTTGGTGCAGCTTCTCGAGCTCGCGGACTTCTTCGTCCGTGATCGCCGCCGCCGCGTAGCGCGCGCTCATGCCCTCGACGAAGACGCGGCACGCGTAGAGGTCTTCGACGTCTTCTACCGTGAACTGCAACGCGCGAACGCCGCAGTAGGGTACGTGCTCGAGGATGCCTTCCGCGACCAGCCGCTTGAGCGCCTCGCGAACCGGCATCTGACTGGTGCCCTGCTCGCGCGCGATGCGCTCCTGCCGGAGCCACTCGCCCGGCTGGATGCGCCCTTCGAGGACGTCCGCCCGGACGGCATCCGCGATGAGCTGCGCTCGCTGCTTGAAGCTCGGTTTCATGGATTAGATATTAGATATTTGAGCGGGAACGGGCGTTATGGTCCGCCTCTTGGCCACCGGAGTCAAGGCTTGAATCTGCCATAATCCGCCCCTCCGAATGCCCAGCCCGCCGCGTGTCTCCGTCGTGATCGGCGCCTACGAAGCCGCGAAGACGGTCGCGGGGTGTCTCGACGCCTTGCGGCGGCAGACTTACCGCGATTTCGAGGTCATCCTCATCGATAGCTCGCCCGACGAAGACACGGTGCGGATCGTTGAAAACTACCCGGAAGTCGTCTTCGAGCACAGCAAGGCGCGGCTCTACTGTCACGAGGCGCGCAATCGGGCCATTGCGAGGGCGAGGGGGGAGTTGTTCGCGTGCCTCGATGCGGACGTCTACCCGCGGCCGGAGTGGTTGGCGGAGTTAGTGGCGGCGTATGACCGGACGGGCGAGGTCATCGTCGGAGCGCTTGCCTGTCATGGCGAGCGGCTCGTCGAGCGGGGTATCCATCTCGGCAAGTTCGCGAAGTTTCTCCCGGGCGGCGGGCCGCGAGCGATCGACACGTCCCCGACGGCGAACCTCCTCGTCGCGCGTCAAGACTTCGAACGGGCGGGCGGGTTGCGGGGGGAGCGGTATCTCGCCGACGTGAACCTGGGGCGGGCGCTCGTCGACAACGGCAAGCAGTTGCTGTTCACGGGGAACGCGATCGCGGAGCATCACCACACGCAGTCGTTCGCAAGCTTCCTCAGAGAGCGATTCGTGAGAGGCGCGGTGTACGGGACGATGCGTAGCGGATGGCTGTCAGGACGCGGCGAGATTGCGACGTTTCTCCTGGCGTCCATCCTGCCGGTGCGGTTGGCGAAGATCGCCGCGCATGTCCTCGGCGATTGCGTTCGGGGGAACGAGCTGGGCACGTTGTTGATGACGTTCCCGATCGTCCTCGCGGGGCATGCGGCGTGGTTGGCCGGCGAAGCGGTGAGCTACGCGCGCGCCTTGGTCACTTTCTCGCCCGAGCGCGCCGTCCGATCATCCTGAACAGCGACCCGGCATTGCCGCGAACGAGTGCGCCGGGCAGCCGATAGAGCTTCTGCAGCAGAGGCCGCGCGCGGGTCTTCATCAGCGGCTTCACCAGATCGATCCCGGCCTGGATCATCACCTTGCGCGTCCGCCATCGCCCGCGCACTTCCGCACGCGCGGCGCGCAAGATTTCCTCATCGATCCGCACCTCGAGTGGCGGCAGATCGGACGAAGGCGCGGTCCGAGCCTCGGCCGCCCAGGCCGCGTTGAACTGTTCGTAGAAAGCCTCTTTGATCCGTTCGCGCGTGTCGCGAATCTCCGGCTCGATGTAGCGGCTCGACGGCCGCAGGCCGCGACCGATCGTCGGGTTGAGATTGATCTCCCACGGTTGCACGCGTCCGTTCCTCATCGAATAGTCGATGCGTCCGTAGTCGATGCGCGCGATCGCGAAGATCTCCTGAAGCTCCGCCGCATGAGGATTCCTCCGCACGTAATCGAGCTCCTCCTCGGCCATCGCGATCGAGAACTCGTTCCCGGCGAACTTCATCACCCAGCCGCGGCCGAGGTTGAGGCTGCGGGCGACGATGCGGCCGCCGACGCAGAACGCCGCGTACTTGCGATACTCGCCGTCCTCGTTCGCGGTGTCGCAGAACTCGACGACCAATAAATCCGACAGAGGGCGTCCGAGGGCCATGGCCCGGCCGATCCAGGTTTCGACTTCGTGCGGCGTGTGGAGGAGCGGCGAGAGCGCGCCGTCGTGCGCGCTTTCCGATCGCACGAAAGCGGGGTACCGAACGTCGCTCCAATCCTCCGCGGCGCGCATGCTGCGGAAGCCGCTGCGTCCGAGCGCCCACAACTCCTGATGCAGATCGAAGCGGCGCAACGTGCGCCGTGGATCGTTGTAGATCTTCGCCCCCGGCCACGCGCTCAGTTCATTCGCGAGCGCATCGATGAAGCGGCCCATCGCCGGATCCACTTCATCGCGCGTCGAGAAGACGTACGTTCCCGGCGCGTAGCTCTTCTGCGACAGCAGCTTCTCGTAGCGGAGGATTTGGATCTCGGTGCCGGCGAGCTCGCGGCCCCAGTGCTCGAGGTACTCGCTGAACATCCATCGATCGGCGAGCGTCAGGTAGTAGATCAAACGAGAACCTCACCGTGACTTTGCGCTTCGGCCAGACGCCGATACGTCGGACACGTTTGCAGCAATTCCGCGGCAGTTCCCAACCCCACCGCCCGCCCGTCTTCGATCACGAGAATGCGCGTCGCGTTGCGAAGCGTCGAGAGGCGATGCGACACGCTGAGTACGAGGCGGCCGACCATCAGCCGATCGAGCGCCCGTTGCACGCGCGCCTCGCTGTAGGAGTCGAGGCTCGACGTCGCCTCGTCGAGCAGGAGGATCGGTGCGTTCTTGAGAATCGCGCGGGCGATGTTCACCCGTTGCGCCTCGCCGCGCGACAACGCGCGCCCGCCGTGGCCGATCACCGTCTGGTATTGCTCGGGCATCGCGAGCACGTCATCGTGGATCTCCGCGGCACGCGCGGCGGCTTCGACCTCTTCATCGGTGGCGTCGGCGCGTCCGCGGCGGATGTTGTCCGCGACGGACGCCGCAAACAGAAACGGATCCTGCGTGACGATCGCCATGTTGCCGTGCAGGTCGGCGAGGCGGCGATCGCGAAGATCGATGCCGTCGCAGAAGATCGCGCCGGAAGTCGGGTCGTAGAAGCGGGCGATGAGATTGAGCAGCGTCGTCTTGCCCGCGCCGGATGGTCCGACGATGCCCAGCGTCTCCCCGGCGGTCACCGAGAACGACACGTTCTCCAGCACCGGCGTGCCGTTCACGACGAAGCCGAGGTCGCGCACGGTGATGAGGCGCGGCGGGGCGACCATCGGCACGGCGTCGGGACGATCGTGCGTCTCCGAGGATTTCGCCAGCAGCGCCTCGATGCTCGCCGAGCTCGCGCCGTGGCGCTGGATCTCGAGATACGCGTTGTTCACGTTGTTCAGCGGCCCCTGCACCGCCCGCGCGGCGAGCAGGAACGCGAGCAACTCGGCCCAACCGAGAACGCCGGCGCGCAGTTGGAAGCCGCCGGCGATCACGACGACTACCACATTGATGCTCGCCATCGTGTCGAGCGCCACGCGAGCCAGCGCGCGCGTTTGCTCCATCTGCAGCAGCTCGTCGAAGTACCGCTCGGCGCGGCCGATCGTGCGATCCGCTTCCGAATCCGCGGCGCCGTAGATCTTGATGATGCGAATGCCGTGGAGCACTTGCAGGAGCATGTCGAAGATGACGATGCTCTGGCGGCGGATGCCGAACGAGCGCGCGATCGTGCGCCGCGCGACGAAGGTGATCG
>JAFAVZ010000334.1 GCA_019242175.1 Acidobacteriota bacterium | reverse complement strand
CGGCTTCAGCCGGTCCTGGCGCGGGCTGAAGCCCGCGCCCACGTACAGCAGAGCGGTAAGCTACTTCCCGTACGTCCCCCGCCAAATCACGCCGCCCCCGTCATCCGATACGCTCCTTGCTGGTACTAAGGAACGTGGGGACCGGCTTCAGCCGGTCCTGGCGCGGGCTGAAGCCCGCGCCCACGTACAGCAGAGCGGTAAGCTACTTCCCGTACGTCGCCCGCCGGATCACGCCGCGTCATCCGACACGATCCGTGCTGGCACTAAGGGAACGTAGGGGCCGGCTTCAGCCGGTCCTGGCGCAGGCCGAAGCCCGCGCCCACGTACAGCAGAGCAAGCTACTTCCCGTACGTCACCCGCCAGACCACGCCACCGCCATCATCCGACACGAGCAGCGAAACGTGGGGACCGGCTTCAGCCGGTCCTGGCGCAGGCTGAAGCCCGCGCCCACATACAGACGAGCAAGCTACTTCCCGTACGTCACCCGCCCAGACCACGCCGCCGCCATCGTCCGACACGAGCAGCGAAACGTAGGGGACCGGCTTCAGCCGGTCCTGGCGCAGGCTGAAGCCCGTGCCCATTTACAGCAGAGCAAGTTACTTCCCGTACGTCACCCGCCAAATCGCGCCGCCGCCATCATCCGACACGAGCAGCGAGCCATCCTTCAGCACCAACACGCCGACGGGGCGGCCCCACACCTCGCGCCGGTTCGCGTCTGGAGCGAAGCCGGTGAGGAAGTCGTCGTAGCCGCCGCTCGGGCGGCCGTTGCGGAACGGGATGTGGATCACCTTGTAGCCGCTGCGCTTCGAGCGATTCCACGAGCCGTGGAGGGCGACGAAAGCGCCGCCCTGATACTGCGCGGGGAACATCTTGCCGGTGTAGAAAGCGAGGCCAAGGGCGGCGGCGTGGGCTTCGACGAGGACGGAGGGAACGATGGCCTTCTTCACGAGATCGGGACGTTGCCCTTTGAGCCGCGGCTCCTCGTGCTGACCGATGTAAGCGAAAGGCCATCCATAGAAAGCCCCGGACCGCACCTCGGTCACATAGTCGGGCGGGACGTCGTCGCCGAGGCCGTCTCGCTCGTTGATGGCGGCCCAGAGGGAGCCGGTCGTCGGCTCCCATGCGAGACCGACGGCGTTGCGCAGGCCGGAGGCGAACGTGCGTTTGCCGCTGCCGTCCGGGTTGTACTCCATGATCACCGCGCGCATGTCGCCTTCGTCGGCACTCACGTTCGAACGCGAGCCGATCGAGACGTACATCTTCGAGCCGTCCTTGTTGAAGACGACGTTGCGCGTCCAATGGCCGCCGGACGGCAGCGGCGTGATGCGCGTCGGCTCGGCGCTCGCCGGCGCGCCCGGCTTGTAGTCCAAGCGAACGACCGCATCGGTGTTGCCGATGTAGAGCTGATTGCCGCGGAACGCGATGCCGTACGGCTGGTGGAGTCCCGTCGCGTAGACGTAGCTGCTCTCCGGGACGCCGTCCGCATTCGGATCGCGGAACGCCCTGATGCGATTGCCGCCCGACTCGACGACGAAGATGTCGCCGTTCGGCGCGTAGGCCATCGTGCGCGGCTCGTCGAGATCCTTCGCCCAGAGCGTTGCCTTGAAGCCGGCGGGGAGATGGAGCGCGGCGTTCGCCGGACGCGCGACGACCGCGGGCGGATTGCCCGAGCTCGGCGTGTCGAACGGCGCCGGCAACTGGTCGGCGCGGATCTCGTGATGTTGCGGTTTGGCGTCGTTCGCCACCGGCGTAGGCGTTTGCGCGCGGCAGGCGAGCGCGACGAATGAGATGATGAGCAACATGCGGCGTGCGGTCATTCTCGGTTTGCTCCTTGCGACTTCCTGCGCTCGGCAAGAGACGCGCCCGACCGCGCCGGCGGCGGAAAAACCGAAGCCGGTCATCGGATTGTTCACCGGTTTGTCGGGGCCCACGGCGGCGTGGGGCGAGGCGATCGCGCGCGGAGCCCGCCTCGCCGCGGAAGACTGCAAAGTCGCGACTTTGGCGGTCGAGGATGACGGCGGCAAGCCGGAGAACGCGGCGAATCTCGCCCAGTCGTTCATCGGCAATCCGGACGTCGTGGCGCTCGTCGGCGCCGACACGAGCGCCGCCGCGCTCGCGGCGTCACCTCTCGCCGAGACGAACACCATCGCGCTGATCTCGCCGACGGCGAGCGCGCCGATCGTGACGCGCGGCAAACGCTACACGTTCCGCATCTGCGCTACCGATGATCTCGAGGCGCAGGCGGCGGCGCGGTTGGCCGTGCAGCGTCTGTATCTGAAACGCGTCGTGATCCTGCGCGACACGCGCAACGACTACTCCGTCGGGATGGCCGCCACGTTCTCCGCCGTCCTCCCGCCCGTCGCCGTCTTCGACTACAGCGCCGGCGACAGCGACTTCCGCGCGCAGCTGACGAGCGCGCGCGGCTTCGATCCCGACGCGCTGTTCGTCCCCGGCTACTACGGAGACGTCGCCCAGATCGCCATCCAGGCCCGAGACCTCGGCATCCAGGTCCCCCTTCTCGGCGGCTCCGGCTGGGACTCGCCGAAGCTCACCGAGATCGGGGGCAAGTCGCTCGAAGGCTCGTGGTTCGTCGGCTGGATCCGTCCCGCGCAGGGATCGTTCGTCGATCGCTTCCGGGCGAGAAACGGCGCCGAGCCGGACGCGGCGAGCGCGCAGGGCTACGACGCCGTGGCCATTGCTTGCGCGGCGATCGAACGCGGCGGCAGCGACCGGAAGAAGGTGCGCGACGCCGTCGCATCGACGACGAACTTTCCCGGCGTTTCGGGCACGATCTCCATCGGCCCGGACGGCAATCCGCGCAAGCCGCTCGCGGTCTTCCAGATCAAGGATGGCAAGTTCGCGACGCAGGGAACCGTCGATCCATAAGATGTAGGGCCGGCTCTCCAGCCGGCCCGATATCGACGGCTGGGCCGGCTGGAGAGCCGGCCCTACATCCATGGCTGCCTCCGACATCGCATGTCATCGCGGCGCTCTCGCGTGGGGGGCGCACTCGGGAGACTTCGCGCCGCCTGTACCCGGTGACGTTGGCCGATGTCGTCCAAGCGATGGTCGCGGCGATCGAGCAGCCGCCGAACGGCGTGCGCATCATCGAGGCGATGGAGTTGCGACGCGGCGTCGCAAGAGCTCCACTCCCGCAGCCGCGGCGATCGCCAGCTGCGGGATGACCGGCACACGGAACCGCGCCTCCGACTCCGCCCCGGCGGACATCACGACGAAGTAGCCGATCGTCAGGAGCAACAGCAACGCGAGCTCGCGGTCGGTGCGCCACAATCCGAGGATGCCGATCGCGGCGAGCGCGAGGAGCATCGCCTGCAATGCATTGAGCGGCATCTCCAGCAGCGACGGATGCAGCGTGCTCACGACCTCGATCGCCTCCCAATCGCTGTCGAGCAGATCGACGAGCACGCCGCGAATCGTGAGCGCGACGAGCGCACCTGGATGTTCTAGTCCGATGCGTCGTCCCAGCCGCCCGTACTCCCGAGCCATCACCGCATGCGGCAAATCCTCGGCCGCCACGTGCATCCGGTTGTCGACCTCGTCTTCGAGCAACGCGTCGAGCGCGATCTGATGGCGGCGCAGATCGGCGGCAAAGTCTTCGCCCCGATCCTCCATCGCCAATGCGCCCGCAGCGCGGTATTCGAGCCAGTTGATGCCGGCGATCGACGAGATCGTGAAGACGCCGCTTTGATACGCGTTCCGCGCCGCCCACAGCAGCGGCAACGCGAGCGCCGCGACGACGAAAGCGACGAGTCGCCGGCGCCGCGCCAGGATCACGAAGTAGAGGATCGCGACGGGACGCGTCAGCGTGAGGACCCCGCTGAGCAAGCCGGACGCGCGTCCGCGTGCGGCCATCACGAACAGGATGAACAGCAACGCCGTGAAGAGCGTCTCGGTCAGGATCTTGTTCGCGTAATGAATCGTCGGCACGTCGAGCGCGAACCCGATCGCCGCGACGATCGCCGCGAATCGGCTGATGCGTTTGCGCGTGAAGAAGTAGATCCCGATCGCGAGCCCGACGTTCAGCAGATGCTGCACGACGACGATCGCCGTCGCGCTGTCGAGGACCGGCAGGAGGAACAGCGGATACACCGGCGTCCGCATCGTCTCCGGCTCCCCTTCGTTGACGAAGCCGAGGCCGTGGCGGAGGTTTTTCGCCGGCGCGAGATAGGTATAGGAATCGGGGAAGAAGAAGTCGCCGTTGCTCAGATAGAGATACGCGAAGTTCGTGAGCAGAGCGACGCATGCGATGAGCAGGGCGTCGCGAGTGGCGCGCGGCATCGTGCGCAATGTTACCTGCGCATCAGGCTCTCCAGCTCATCTGGCCGCGTCGAGCGCACGCGCGCGTCGTCTGCGGTGATCAGTCCCTGCTGCAGCAAACGCGCGAGCGAATCCTCCAGCGAGATCATGCCCTGGCGCTTGCCGAGGGTGATTTCATTGGCGAGGTTTTGGAGCTTTTCCTGGCGGATGTGATTGCGGATCGCCTGATTCGCGAGCATCACTTCGACCGCGACCACGCGGCCCTGATTGTCGGCGCGCGGAATCAGTTGCTGGACGACGATCGCGTTGAGGCTGAGCGCGAGCTGCTGTTTGACCTGCGCCTGCTGCGACGGCGGAAAGACGTCGACGATGCGATGGATGGCTTGCGTCGCGTCGCTCGTGTGCAGCGTGGAGAGGATGAGATGGCCGGTCTCCGCCGCGGTCAGCGCGGTGGCGACCGTCTCCAGGTCGCGCATCTCGCCGACGAGGATGACGTCGGGATCCTGGCGCAGCGCGGCGCGCAGTGCCGATGCGAACGACGGAGCGTCACGGCCGACTTCGACCTGCTCGATGATCGACTTGCCGTTCCGATGCTCGTACTCGATCGGGTCCTCGATCGTCACCACATGCCGAGCCTCGGATCGATTGATCTCGCCGATGAGCGCCGTGAGCGTCGTCGATTTGCCCGAGCCGGTCGGACCGCAGACGAGAACGAGCCCACGCGTCGGCTTCACCAGTTCCGCCAATGACGGCGGCAGGTTGAGCTGCTGCAACGTCGGGATCTCGCCCGGCAACGCGCGGATGGCCGCGGCCAACGTGCCGCGCTGGCGATGGAGATTGACGCGGAAACGCCGCGCGCGCCGATCGTCGCTCGTGGCGGGTCCGATGCGCAACGTGAAGTCGGCGGCACCTTCGTCTTCCATCTTCTGGCGCACGCGCGCGGTGATCGACGACGCGAACAAATTCTGGATCTCGCTCGCGCTCAGCTCCGTTCCCTCGGTGCGCAGGAGCCGCCCGCCGACGCGATGGATGGGCGGGAGGTCGGCGAGGATTAGGAGATCGCTCGCGCCGCGCTGGACCATCTCGGCGAGCAGTCGCTCCAGCGGGTTTCCTGATTCGAGCGTCGGCGCCGCCAGCATCGGCGCGATCGCCTCGGTCGATTCGTCATCGGGCGGGGCGTCGCTCTGATTCAGCTCGCGCACGAGCTGCTCGAGGTCGGGATCGGGCGTCAGCTTCTTCATCCACCCGAATCTACGAAGGAAGCATGCCAGAAGTCACCGGCCGGGACGTCCCGGCCCGATCTTCGCCCGCTTCCTCCATTGAAACTCCGCGAGCGAGAGGCGGCCGCGGAGGTCGAACTCGATGCCTTCCTCTTCGAGCAGCATCCGTTGCAACTCGTGCGAGTCGCCGGACGAACGCTCGCTCACTTCGCCGCGCGCGTTCAGCACGCGATGCCACGGCACGCCGCTGTTCTCCGGCAGATTGTGGAGCGCGTAGCCGACCTGGCGCGCGTGTCCATCGAGGCCGGCCAGCGTCGCGATTTGGCCATACGTGGCCACGCGTCCGCGCGGGATGCGCTTCACGATGGCGTAGATGCGGGCGTAATTCGCGGAGCCAGGCTGCATGACCGAATGTTGTAACATGCCCAACTCTTTGGTCACATAGAAGGAGTCACCATGCCTCGCCCGTTTGCTTCAGGACAGATCGCGTTCGGCCTCGTCTCGATCCCGGTGAAACTCTTCTCGGCCACCGAGGCCAGCGAGAAGATCAGCTTCAACATGCT
>JAFAVZ010000321.1 GCA_019242175.1 Acidobacteriota bacterium | reverse complement strand
TCGAGGGGATGGGCATGGGCGACGTGAAGATGCTGGCCATGATCGGGGCCGTAGGCGGCCTGCGCGCGGTCGTGCCGGTGCTCTTCCTCGCCTCCGTCACCGGCGCCGTGGCGGGCGTCTCGTTGGCCATCGGGCAGAAGCGCGACTACAAGTTCGCCCTCCCCTTCGGCATCTTCCTGGGCATCGCGTTTCTGAGCGTCACGTTCTTCGGCGCCCATTGGATCGACTGGTACTTCGGTATGCTCCTCGGCTGATGAGCTTCGAGCGACAACGGTCGGCCGGCGCCACGGCGCCCGTGTTCCTGATCATCGTCCTGGCGCTCTTCGTCATCTCCCTCCTCATCCTCATCAGCACCGTCCCGACGCTGTACGTCGGTTCCATGCGCGCCCAACGGACCGCGCGCGCTGCCGTCGCCGACTCCTGCGCGCTCGAGCTCGCGCGCGCCGAGGCCGCGGGACGGGGCGAGACCGCGGAGCTCGCGCGCCAGCTCACCGATCGCTACCAGCTCGCCTCCATCGCGATTCTGGATGCAATGCCGAAGACGGAGGCGGACAGCGGAGACGTGCAACGGCGGTCGATCGGCCAACGGGCGATCGAAGTCCGATTCCGGGCCGATAGCGGCAACGACTCGCGTCCGTTGTTACGGTTGGCGATGATCGCCGCCGTCGGCGGTTCCATCGCCGGCATCGCGCTGCTTCTCCTCCATCTCGCCACGTTCATCGGCCGGGGCGAGACGGACGCCGTCCGCGAAGACAACCGCCAGGGCTCGTACCTCTTCGAGACGTTCCAGGTCTCGATCAACACCATGCGCGGCCGCGAGACGGAGCTGAAGCGGCTGCACGAGCGGGAGAAAGAGCGCGCCGACGAGCTCGATGCGATGAGCGCCACGCTCGTCCGCAGTCTCACGTCCGGCTTCCTCGCCCTCGATGAAGAGGGCCTCGTCGTCGATCTCAACGCCTCCGCGCGCGAGATCCTTGGCGTCCCCGCGGGCGAGGGTAGCGGGCGGAATCCCATCGATCTCTTCGGCGACACGGCGTTCGCCCGGGCGTTGACGCGCGCCGGCAACGAGAAGCTCGCTCTGCAGCGCGAAGAGATCGAAGGCGCGGGACGCATCATCGGCTACACCACCGTTCCGCTCTACGACGAGCGGCACCGGTATCTCGGCCTGCTCGCGCTCTTCACCGACCTCACGCCGGCGCGCCGCCTCGAGGCACAAGTCCGCGAGATGCAGGCGTTGGCCGACCTCGGCGAGATCGCGGCCGGCATCGCCCACGAGTTCCGCAACTCGCTCTCCACCGTCCTCGGCTACCTCAAGCTCGCGCGCAAGACGGCCGATCCGGAAGACGCGCACGAAAGGATCGGGCGGGCGGAAGAAGAGGCGCGCGGGCTGGCGGAGGCGGTGGAGGCGTTGCTCCGGTTCGCTCGGCCGATGACCGTCGAGAAGCAGCGCGTCGCGCCGCTCGCATTGCTGGCAGACGTCGCGGAGCAATTGCGCGGCGTCTCGGGTGGGATCGAGGTGAACGTGAGCGGACGCGACGCCGCCGTCGCCGGCGATCCGAGCCTGTTGCGCAGGGCGTTCGAGAACATCGTCCGCAACTCCATCGAGGCCATCGAGGCGCGCGGCGCGGGTCACGGCCGCATCGACATTCGGACCGAGGATGGGGGGGATGTCTTGCGGATGACGGTGGGCGATGACGGCGTCGGCATCGAGAGCGACCAGATCGCGCGGCTCTTCCTCCCCTTCCAGTCCACGAAGTCGAGCGGCTTCGGCCTCGGCCTCGCCCTGACGAAGAAAATCATCCTCTCCCACGGGGGAACCATCCGCATGACGAGCGCCGCCGGCGCCGGCGCGACGGTCACCATCGAGCTCCCCCAGCTGCGCCCGGCGCTGCAGGCGTGATACTTTTTGTATCAATTCACCACACACCCAAAACCGACGAGCAACCAGCAACCAGCAACAAGTAACTGGCAAGAAAGCGGTTAGCGTCGCGCCAACACCATGGCACCTCGCCTGCTTTCTTACGCCGCCCGACGAGCGCAATGAGG
>JAFAVZ010000031.1 GCA_019242175.1 Acidobacteriota bacterium | reverse complement strand
CCGCGACCATGTGCACGCCGGGGTACCGCAACAACTCCTCGCGCGCCGCATCGACGACACTCCGATCGAGTCCGGGCATCACGCTCCTGACTTACTCACGCATCTACGTTCATGCGGATGTGCGGATGCAATCTAAGGTCGATGCCGGAAGGACGTCAAGAGACGTACGTCACACTTTTCGACATCCTGCGACCGTCGTGTGGAATCGGTAAACCCTCACGCTCTGCCGGCTCTCCCGCCTGTACATTCACGGGTCGTCCCACCAGAATTGCGCGTTGGTAGCGGCCGGCGGCGGTCGTCGTCGGCTCGCGACAGCTCACCAGACAGGAGACTCCTCCGAATGAAGATGCAGAACCTCACGCTGCGCGCCGCCGGCGCGCTCACGATCGCGCTCGCAATCTCCATGGCCTCCCCAGCCAAAGCCGACACGTCCTCGGCGCAGCGAGCCTTGTGGCTCCGTGCCGCGGCGATCTCGCCCGACGGAAAAACCGTCGCCTTCAGCTACCACGGCGATCTCTGGACCGTTCCCTCGATGGGCGGAACGGCGACGCCGATCACGGTCAACGCGGACTACGACACCAGCCCGGTGTGGTCGCCGGATGGGAAGAAGATCGCGTTCGCGTCCGATCGCTACGGCAACTTCGACGTCTTCGTGATGCCGTCCACCGGCGGCGAGGCGACGCGCCTGACGTTTCACTCCGCCGACGACATCCCGACCAGCTTCCTCCCCGACGGCAGCGGAGTGCTCTTCAGCTCCGCGACGCTCGACAGTGCCGCGAACGTGCAGTTCCCCACCAGCGCGCAGCCGGAGCTCTATCGCGTCGACCTCGAGGGCCACATGCCCGTGCAGGTGCTGACCACGCCCGCCCTGTATGCGGTGTGGGACAAGGCCGGAAACCGGCTGGCGTACTCCGACCAGAAGGGCTACGAGATGGAGTGGCGCAAGCACGACAACTCGTCGTTCGCGCGCGACGTCTGGGTGTGGGACCGCGCGGCGAACCGGCATCAGCGGCTCACGGGCTTCGGCGTCGACGACCGCCAGCCGGTCTGGTCGCCCGATGAGAAGTCGCTCTACTACCTCTCCGAGCGCAGCGGCACCTTCAATGTGTGGAAGCTCGACCTGGCCGATCCGAGCCACCCGGTCCAGATCACGAATCACAAGACCCATCCCGTCCGCTTCCTCAGCATCGCCTCCAACGGAGACCTCGCGTACACGTACGACGGCGAGATCTACGTTCGCCCGGCCGGCGCCGGGGACAGCCGGAAGCTCGACGTGACCACCGCCGCCGACCGCCGCGAGCTGGCCCAGCTTCCGGTCAACGTCTCGTCGGAGATCCGGGAGTTCGACGTGTCGCCGAACGGCAAGGAGATCGCCTTCGCCGCCCGTGGCGAGGTCTTCGTGGCGTCAATCGAGTACGGGGCCACGCGCCGCATCACGAACACGCCCGGACAGGAACGTTCCGTGAGCTTTTCGCCGGACGGCAAGAGCATCCTCTACGCCGGGGAACGCGACGGCAGCTGGAATCTCTACAAGACCGAGCGCACCGATCCGGACGAGCCGGCCTTCTTCAACGCCTCGGCGCTGAAGGAGAGCGTCGTACTGGCCACGCCCGCCGAGGAGTTCCAGCCGCATTACTCGCCGGATGGGAAGGAGATCGCTTACCTCGAAGAGCGGACGACGCTGAAGGTGCTCAATCTCGCCACGGGCAAGACGCGCGTCGTTCTTCCGGGCGACATGAACTACTCCTACTCCGACGGCGACCAGTGGTACGAGTGGTCACCCGACGGAAGGACGATCGCGGTGCAGTTCCTCAGCCCGGCGCGCTGGTCGAGCGAAGTGGGGATCGTCAACGCGGACGGCACCGGCACCGTGAAGAACATCTCCCGGAGCGGCTACGAGGACGAGCGTCCGCATTGGGCGCGCAAAGGAGAAGTGCTGCTGTGGTTCAGCGATCGCCACGGCGCCCGCCAGCAGGCCGGTTGGCCCCGCGAGCAGGACGTCCTCGCCGCGTTTCTGACGGAGAAAGCGTGGGATCGCTACAAGCTGGACGAAGCCTCCTACGCACAGCTCACCGACAAGGAGAAGGACGAGGAGAAGCCGAAGGACGACGACGCCCAGAAAGAGAAGGAGAAGAACGAGACGGAGAAGGAGAAGGACAAGGCGAAGGCCGACAAGGTCAAGGTCAAGCTTCCGCCTCCGGTCGCTCTGGAGCTCGATGGCATCGAGGATCGCATCACCCGCCTCTCGTTGCACTCTGCCGATCTCGCCGGCGCGGACGTCACGCCGGACGGCGAGATGCTCGTCTACCTGGCGAAGTTCGAGAAGACCTACGACCTCTGGAAGTACGAGCCGCGCAAGCAGAAGGTCGAGCTGCTGACGAAGCTCGACGCCGAGGACTCCGCCGCGATGCAGCTCGACCGTGAAGGCAAGAAAGCGATCGTCCTCGCCGACGAGCAAATGATGACGGTCGATCTCGACTCCGGCAAAACGAAGCCCATCCGGATCTCCGCGAAGCTCGAGCTCCGTCCGGCCGCCGAACGCGAGGCGCTCTTCGAGCACGCCTGGCGCCAGACGCAGAAGAAGTTTTACGTCGAGTCGATGCACGGGATCGACTGGGTGGCGATGAAGAGCGCGTACGCGAAGTTCCTTCCCTACATCGACAACGAGCGCGATCTGGCCGAGCTGATCTCCGAGATGCAGGGCGAGCTCAATGCGTCGCACACGGGCGGCCGTTACCGTCCGAAGCGGGAAGGCGGAGACGCCACCGCCGCCCTCGGCTTTTTCCCCGACGCTTCGTGGACCGGCGACGGCGTCCGCATTCAGGAGATCATCGAGAAGTCGCCGCTGCACAAGGCCGGGAGCAAGGTGCGCAACGGCGCCATCATCACGGCCATCGACGGCACGAGCATCGCCGCCGGTGCGAACTGGTATCCGCTCCTGAACCGGAAGGCGGGAACGCCCGTGCGCCTCTCGCTGCTCGATCCTGCGACGAACACTCGCTGGGAAGAGAGCATGAAGCCGATCTCGTGGGACGAACAGTCACGCCTTCTGTACGAGCGCTGGGTGCGCACGCGCCGCGCGACGGTCGACAAACTCTCGAACGGGCGCCTGGGATACGCGCACATCCGCGGCATGAACGACGGCGCGTATCGCGAGGTGTTCGAAGAGACGTTCGGCCGCGCGGTGAACAAGGACGCCATCGTGCTCGACACGCGCTTCAACGGCGGCGGCAATCTCGTCGAACCTCTGACCGTCTTTCTCTCCGGGCAGGTCTATTACAAGTCCACGCCCCGCGGACGGCAGATCGGCGTCGAGCCCGGCATGCGCTGGACGAAGCCGTCGATCGTCGTGATGAACGAGGGCAACTACTCCGACGCGCACTGCTTCCCGACGGCGTACAAGCAGCTCAAGCTCGGCGAGACGGTCGGCATGCAGGTTCCGGGGACGTGTACGTCGGTGTGGTGGGAGCGCATGCAGGATCGCAATCTCGTGTTCGGGATCCCCGAGGTCGGATACATCGACATGAATGGAAAGCTGACCGAGAACCAGCATCTGAACCCCGACTACGAGGTCGATAACGACCCGGCGCTCGAAGCGACCGGACGCGATCAGCAGTTGGAGAAGGCAGTCGAAGTGATGTTGG
>JAFAVZ010000175.1 GCA_019242175.1 Acidobacteriota bacterium | reverse complement strand
CCGATCCCCGCTTCCTCACCACCGGCGCGCGCATGCAGATCGAAGGCTTCTGGCGCGCCGCGCATCACGCGCACCGCCCGCTCTCCCTCGGCCTCACCGTCCGCTATCCCGGCTCCGACTCGCAGCAGCCGGTGATCGCCTGGTCTTACTCCGCGAACCAGCATTGCGTGCTCGCGAACGGCCGCGGCTCGTTCAAGCTGCCGGTCGATTCGGGCGATGCGATCGAGCTCGCGTTCGAGCGTCGCGCTCTGCAGTCCGGCAAGCCGGAGAAGAGCCGCCGCGCGCTCGCCGCGGATCTCGTGGCGACGAACGACAGCGCCGTCGACGCCGCCTCGCTCGGCATGAGCCCCGCCGCCGACAAGTCGTTCCACCTCCGCCCCGGCACGTACTTCTTCGCCGTCCGCGAGACGTCGGCCGACCTCACTCCGAACTGGGACGGCATCCGCGTCGACGCCGCCGCCCCGAGCTCGGGCATGCTCTACCTCGACGTCTTCGGCGAGCGCCGCCCGGTGCCGTTCGGCTACGTCGCGATCACGGTGACCCCTGTTGAAGGAACTGTTGAAGAAACCGTTCAGAAGTCGGCCGTCACGGCCTAGCCTCTTCCTCCTGACCTTCCTCCTGGCCGCCGGCGTCCAACGCGCCGGCGGCCAGCAGCCTCCTCGCACGCTGCACGCCGATCCCGCCACGCTGGCGCAGGTTCTGGCGGACAGTAGGGAAGGGGAGGCGATCCTCCTCGCCGCATCACCCACGGCCTACGGCCCGATCGCGCTGAAGCCCGGGCAGTCGCTCACCGCGGAAGCCGCGCCGGTGACCGTCCACACGTTGACGATCGCCGACGGCGCATCGCTCAAAGGCTTCGCCATCGACGGAACGCTGGAGATCCGCGGCCGCAGGAACGTGACGGTCGCCGGGGTCACGATCGACGCCCGCGACGCCTCTGCGCTCGTCATCGCCGACTCCTCCGTCGATGCGACGTTCGAGCGCGTCGACGTCACCGTCGCCGGCACGAAACGCGTCGAGAACGGCGTCTCGCTGGAGAACGTGACCGGCAAGGTGACGATCAACGGCGGGACGCTGCGCAACGTGACGCAACGCGGCGTGAGCATCGTGAAGTCGGCGAACGTGACGCTGCGCAATCTCTCGCTCATCGGGAGCGCCGCGGCGAACGGCATCGGCGCGGATCTCTGCGGCAACTCGCTCGAAGCCGGCGCGAACGCGAAGTGCAGCGCCGCCATCTTCCTCCAGGACGCGTCGGACATCACGCTCGACAAGCTGACGATCGACGGCAGCGCGCAGACGGGCATCAACGGCCTCGACGTGAAGAACTTCGCGCTCACGAACTCGGAGCTGAAAGGCTCCGGCAACGAGCTCCACGAGCACGCTCTCCTCTTCCGCAATCTCCTCGGCGACGTGAAGCTGGAGAACGTGAACGTGCATCACAGCGCGTCGCGCGGGCTCTACCTCTTCAACGGAGGAGGGGAGAGCACGATCGCGATCGCGAAGAGCACGTTCAGCGACGCGCCGCAGCCGGCGACCGGCCAGCAAGGGGTGTTGATCGCCGCGGCCGGCGACGCGAAGCTCGCGTTGCGCGTCGAGGGCTCGACGTTCGCGCGCACGTTCGGCGCCGGCCTGCAGGTCGATGCGCGCGAACGCTCCGAAGTGGCGGCGACGATCCAGACGAATACGTTCGATACGACGGCCGGTCTGAGCCTGACCGCGATCGGCGCGGCTTCGCTGACGTTCGACGTCGCCGACAACGCGCTGACGAACAGCAGCGCGGTGAGCGTCAACGTGCTCCGCGGGTCGCCGTCGACCGGCAACCTGCGCGGCACGATTGTCCGCAACCAGATCTCCGCCGCGAACGGCGCCCCGACCGCTTGCCCGGCCTGCGACGGCATCGGCGTCAACGCCACCGGTACCGGCCGCGCGGACGTGACCATCGCCGACAACGTGCTCCGGAAAGTCGGCAACGCCGGCATCCGCGTCGTCGCCTCCGGCGCCACGAATGTGACCGCGTCGATCCAGGGCAACACGCTGCGCGATCCGGTCGGCACGCCGCAGGCCGGCATCCGCGTGCAAGCGGGGACGGGCGCCGACGACACCGCCAGCGTTTGCGCCGTGATCGGTGGCGCAGGCGACCGGGCGAACACCATCGCCGCCGGCTGGGCCAATCCCATCGACCTGGCCAACCGTTTCCCCAAGACGCACGTGCGCCTGCCGGGTTTCGCCGGCAAGGGGACGGACCTCGACGCCGTCGCGCGCTATGTCGCGCCGCAGAACCGCAACGCCGCCGTCCGCGCCGCGCTCACCAAGGCGCCGGAAGGCAACGCATTCGAAGGAGGCTCGCCTTGCCAGCCGAAGTGAACCCGCTCCGCGATTCCATCACCTTCCGCCCCGAGACCGCCGAAGACAAGGAGTTCATCTACCGCCTCTACGCGACGACGCGGGAGATGGAGATGAACCTCGTGCCCTGGACGGCGGAGCAGAAGGACCAGTTCTGCCGCTCCCAGTCCGACGCCCAGCGCGCGCATTACGACAAGGCCTACGTCGGGACGGAGTACACGGTCATCCTCCGCGACGGCGAGCCGATCGGCCGCCTCTATCTGCACACCGTCGACGGCGACTTCCGCGTCCTCGACATCGCCCTCCTGCCCGAGCACCGCGGCTCCGGCATCGGCGGCATGCTGATGCGCGACCTGATGGACCAGGCCGCCGCTCGCGGCCAGGTGGTGAGCATCCATGTGGAGCAGTTCAATCCGGCGCTGCACCTCTACGAACGGCTCGGCTTCAAGCCGATCGAGCAGTACGGGGTGTATCTTCTGATGGAATGGCGGCCCTAGCCGACAACTACGAGGAGGCGGTCGACGCCATCATCTCCGGCGACGCCGCCACGCTCCGCGCACTACTCGCCGCCGGTCTCGGCTACGTCGAGAGGGAACGCCGGGCGACTGGCCCGACTACCTCGGCAAGACCGAAATCGCGTCGTACTTGAGGGTGAGCGGGCGTCTCGCCCGCGAGCCGTCGGGCGTCCCGCCCGGCGGCCATCCTTCTGCCGACAACTAGCAGCGGCACGAGGACGTGCCGCTGCCGCGGGCGAGACGCCCGCTCACCTCGCATCGCGGACGCGCACTTCAAGAGCCCGAAGCCGCTGCTATTCACGGACGCGCGTGGGTTCTTGGGGATCCGACCGAAGGAGGGTGAGGTGCGACCGCCGAACGGTGAGGGGCCCAAATGAAACGCTGAGGTGCGCCGAGGCTTGGCCAACCAACGCGGCGGGCCGTGGCCGCCCCGTGGCCGCCCGCCTAGGTGAAGATCGCCTCGTAGTGCACGCCTTCCTCTTCTCTCGCCAACGGCACGATGAAGATCGGCACTTTGGGGCCGAGGATGGCGTGGTCGAGGGGGTAGGTGCCTTGGCGGAGCATCACGTCGTTCGGGCCGCGGAAGATCAGTGCGAACGAATCGCGGTTCAGGCGTTTGCTCGTGTGCTTTTCGCGCAGCATGTCCACGCGCACCAGCTCGAGCTCCAGCGTCCGGTCGGCGAATTCGATGCGGAACGTCGAGCCGACGTGCGGCAGCATGGTTTCGTACGTGAGCTCCTTCAGATCCATGGCTGAGCTTTTTAGCACAGAATGATGCGATGACCGCCACGCCGGAGCCGCTCCGTCCCGCGCCGCACGAAGACCCGAACGCCGACCTCGGGTTCGGCAGCGTCGTCGCCCGCCAGAGCCGCCGCCTCCTGAACCGGGACGGCACGTTCAACGTCCGGCGCGAAGGCCTGTCGTTCGTGCAATCGCTCAGCGCGTACCACTACTTCCTGACGATCAGCTGGAGCCGCTTCCTCTTCTGGATCGGCAGCTTCTACGTCGTGATCAACTCCCTCTTCGCCTGCGCGTACGTCGCGTGCGGCGCCGACGCCCTCACCGGCTTCCGTCCCGACGAGCCGGTGCAGCTCCGGTTCGTCGACGCGTTCTTCTTCAGCGTCCACACGCTCGCGACGATCGGCTACGGCAGCATCGCGCCGCACAACCTGCCGGCGAACGTGATCGTCACCGTTGAAGCGTTGGTCGGCTTGATCGGATTCAGCTTCGTGGCCGGCATTGTCTTCGCGCGGTTCGCGCGTCCCGTCGCGCGCATCATCTTCAGCAGCCGCGCCGTCATCGCCCCTTACCGCGGCGGCCGCGCGTTCATGTTCCGCGTGATCAACCAACGCGCGAGCGAGATCGTCGACCTGCAGGCGAAGGTGCTCTTCGCGCGCCGCCGTCCGGACGGCAAGGGCACCGCGAATCGCGAGTTCCTCCCGCTCAAGCTCGAACGCGACAGCGTCGTGCTCTTTCCGCTGTCGTGGACGATCGTCCATCCCATCGATCGCGACAGCCCGCTGTTCGGCATGGCCCAGGACGATCTCGAAGGCTGCGACGGCGAGTTCCTCGTCCTCTTCAACGGCTTCGACGAGACGTTCAACCAGACCGTGCACACCCGCTCGTCCTACAAGATGAACGAGATCCTGTGGGGCGCGCGCTTCCGCACGATGTTCAATCCGATCGAGGACGACGGGATCGTGAGTGTCGACGTCGGCAAACTCGATGAGGTCGAGCCCGCCACGCTGTGACCGAAGCGTAAACGTCCGGGCCGTTCGCCCGTCAAAGGCTGCATGAAGCGCAGCCTGGTCCTCCTGACGCTCGCCGTCGCTCCGGCGCTATTCGCGGAACCCTGTCCTTTCGCCGTCGAGCTCGTCTCGCCGCGCGTGGCGTATCACGCCGCGTCCGCGAATGCCGAGCTCGTCGCGCCGAGCGCAACCGCAACGTCGAGCGGCCGGCGCCGCGCCGTCACGCCGCCGTCTTCCGGCACGCCCTCGCTGCCTCGCGTCAACTTCATCGATAGCGACCTCTTCGGGAAGATGGACAAAGACGGCGTGAAGCCGACGACGCTGTCGAGCGACGCCGAGTTCCTCCGCCGCGTCACGCTCGATCTCACCGGCCAGATTCCTGACGCGGCCGCCGTCAGCGCGTTCCTCGCCGACGGCTCCGCCGACAAGCGCACGAAGAAGATCGACGAGCTCCTCGCCTCCGACGCGTTCAACGATCGCTGGACGATGTGGTTCGGCGACCTCGTGCAGAACGTGCAGAATTCGGCGGCCGGCCGCGAGTACTACATCGGCCGCAACGCCTACTACACCTGGACGCGCGACTCGATCCGCACCGCGAAGCCTTACGACCAGATGGTCCGCGAGCTTCTCGCAGGCAAGGGCGACAGCTTCGCCGCGGGGACGCCGAACTTCTGGGTTCGCCAGATGCAGGGCAACGGGCCGATCCAGGACACCTACGACAACCTCGCCGCCCAATCGGGCGAGAGATTCCTCGGCCAACCTCTCCTCTGTCTCTCCTGCCACGGCGGCCTCGGCCATCTGGAGCTCGTCAACGGCTACCTGAAAGGGAAGGCGCGCAGCGATTTCTGGGGCATGGCCGCGTTCTTCGCCACGACGCGTTCGCGGCGGGTGGATTACGACCCGAACGTGCCCAACGTCCGCAAGTTCATCATCGAGGACCTGCCGAA
>JAFAVZ010000157.1 GCA_019242175.1 Acidobacteriota bacterium | reverse complement strand
GACTCCGTGGAAGCCTTCACGAACTCGCCCGCGGCGTTCTGCACCGAGCCGTAGTCGATCTTGTTGCCCTTGGCGTAGATCAGCTCGACGTAGCCGATCGAGCCCGGCGTCTGCTTCACGAGGCCGGCGACGCCTTCATTGCCCTTGCCGCCGACGCCGACCGGCCAGTTGACCGAGGTCGCGACGCCGACCGTCTTGCGCCAGTCCGGCGAGAGCTTCGCCAGGTAGTCGCAGAAGATGTACGACGTGCCCGAGCCGTCCGAACGGTGCACGACGGTGATGTCCATGCCCGGGAGGTTCTGGCCGGGGTTGAGGTTGCGGATGGCCGGGTCGTTCCACTTCGTGATCTTGCCCAGGAAGATGTCGGCCAGGACCGCGCCGTTGAAACGGAGCTCGCCCACGCCGTCGACGTTGTAGATGGGAACGACACCGCCGAGGACGGTCGGGAGGTGGGTGATGCGGAAGCCCGCGGCCGTGATCTGGTCATTCGTCATCGGGCCGTCGGTCGCGCCGAAGAACACCGTGCCGGCGCTGAGCTGGCGGATGCCGCCGCCCGAGCCGATCGACTGGTAGTTGATCTGCACGTTCGGGTGCATCTTGTTGTACTCGGAAAACCACTTCGAATAGATCGGGTACGGGAACGTGGCGCCGGCGCCGTTGATCTGCACCGTTTGCGCGGTGGCGGTGAACGCGAAAAGCGCGACCGCCAGAAGCGTGAGGATTCTCTTCATCTCGATCTCTCCTTAGAACGTGATCAGCAGCTTGATGCCGTAGAGCGTGGTCTTCGGCGGCGTCGGGGTGACGCCGGTGCGCTTCAGCGAGTCGCGATCGAAGAGCAGCGCGGTGTTGACGCGGGTGATGTTCTGGAACCAGTAGGCGATGCCTTCGATGTCGCGCTTCTGCTTCTGCGACGAAAGGTTGTCGTTCGGCGTGAACTCGTCATGGCGGAGCAGCGCCTCCCAGCCGGTCGTGCCGAACTTCGGCGTGGCCCAAACCGACCAGCCCTTCGACTCGACTTCCGGAGCCGTGCGCAGCGTCTGATCGGTCGCCTTCACGACGTCGAAGCCGGCGTTGATGACCGGATGCTCGTACGTGATCTGGCCATACGTGCGCTGGCGTTTCGCATCCTTGACGTAGTGGTCGTCGACCACGAAGCCGGAGACGCGCAGACCCTTGAGGAACACGCCGCCGAGCGGGAACGGACGAACCGAAACACGCGCCTGGAACGCCTTCTGATCGTTCGTCTCCGCGCGGCTGTAGTTCTCACCGTTGTAGAAGCCGGCGTGGACGTCGCCGTAGTTGCCGGCGAACGTGTAGTGGCCGGAGACGCCGCTGTCCGAGGAGCCGATGAGGCCCGTGCGCTCCGGGAAGACGGTGCCCTGGAAGCGATAGCGGTAGATGCCTTCCGTGTAATCGATGAACGGCGTCTGCTGCAGGCCGACGCGGACCCAGTTGCCCTTCGAGCTGGCCGTCCAGTCGTCGAGCGAGTACTGGCCGAACGCGTACTTCAGGCGATAGATCTGGCTGCCCGAAAGCGACGGCCCGGTGCCCGTCTCGCGCGAGACGTCCGGCGTGATGCGGAAGGAGATGCGGTGATTGAGATTGCCCGTGACGTTGATGTAGGCGCGGCTGGCGTTGAACGAGCTGGTGTTCACGCGGTTGCCGCCCGCGTCGGTGATCTCCGGAGACTGCTGGTAGGTGAAGTCGGCGAAGATGACCGCGCCGATGTTGAACTTCGGAGTGTCGTCCGGCGGCGTGACTCCCGCGGCGGGCGTGACCTGCGCGAGGGCGCCTGCCGCGAGTGCGGCGCTCACGGCCGCGGCGGCGAAGAAACGTTTGGCAATGCTGCTGATCTGCATCTCGGTTTGAAGCCTCCTGTATGAGCGCGGCATGCTAGGGGCCGCTCGTGGATGCGACTTGGGAGCAGCGTGAATTCGATGTGAAGAACGTGGAGAGAAGGTGGCGCGAACTTTGACCCCTTCCAATCGCCGGGAAACGCCGCGAGCGCGCCGTTGTACCCTTGTCCGCCCATGCCCGAAAAACCGAAACGCATCGCCGCGATCGACGTCGGGACGAACTCGATCCACA
>JAFAVZ010000135.1 GCA_019242175.1 Acidobacteriota bacterium | reverse complement strand
TCTTTGGCGAGTTCCGCGGAACGCACGAGCAGGAGCATCACCTCCACGAAAGCCCCATCTCGATGACGCTCCCGCTGATGATCCTCGCCGCTGCCTCGGTCCTCGGCGGCGCGCTCCTCGGCTGGCCCCATCACCATTTCCTCGCCGACTTCCTCAAGCCGGTCTTCGCCGAGATTCACGGCGTTCCCGAAGCGCAGTACGAGATCTCGGCGACGCTCGAGTACGGGCTGATGTTCGTCTCGACGGCGATCGCCGCGGTCGGCGCCTGGCTGGCCTACTCCCGCTTCTACAAACGCGGCCTGGCAGCCGATGAACAGTTCGCGCAGAACCGGCCCGCGCTCGCCGCGGCGCTGGAGAACAAGTGGTACGTCGACGAGCTCTACGACCGGATCGTCGTCCGCCCGCTGCGCCGGACCTCCGAGTTCCTGTGGCGGATCATCGACGCGATCATCGACGGCATCGCCTCGCTTCTCGGCGCCGTCGTCGAAGGCGTCGGCGATCTGCTCCGCTTCTTCCAGACCGGCAACGTCCGCAACTACGCGCTGATGTTCTTCATCGGCGTGATCGTCTTCCTCGCATACTTCGCCTAAGGACCTGCATGCCGCTACTCAGCACCATTCTCTGGATCCCCATCGCCGCGGCGGTCGTGCTGGCGCTCGTTCCGCGCTCGGCGGCCACGGCCATCAAGTCGCTCGGCTTCCTGGCCGCGGTGGTGACGTTCTTCCTGTCGCTGCTGATCCTTCCCCAGTTCGCGGACAAAGCGGGCTTCCAGCTCGTGGAGCGCGTCGCCTGGATTCCGCAATGGGGCATCCAGTACGCCCTCGGCGTGGACGGCATCTCGCTCTGGCTCGTCCTCCTCACGACGCTCCTCACCCCGGTCGTGTTCCTCTCCTCGTGGAACGCGATCCACAAGCATCCGAAGGAGTACGTGATCGCGATGCTGGTGATGGAGTCGGCGATGATCGGCGCGTTCCTCGCGCTCGACCTCGTCCTCTTCTACGTCTTCTTCGAGCTCATGCTCCTGCCGATGTACCTCGTGATCGGCGTTTGGGGCGGCGCGCGGCGCGTATACGCGGCGATCAAGTTCTTCCTCTTCACCATCGCCGGCTCGCTGCTGATGCTCCTCGGCATCATCTATCTCGGCTTCGTCAATTTCCACCAGACGGGCATCCCGACGTTCAACATCACCGACCTCTACGGCGTCACCCTGCCTTCCAACGTGCAGACGCTGCTCTTCTTCGCGTTCGCCCTGGCGTTCGCGATCAAGGTACCGGTCTTTCCGTTCCACACCTGGCTCCCCGACGCGCACGTCGAGGCTCCGACCGGTGGCTCGATCATCCTCGCCGGCGTCATGCTGAAGATGGGAACGTACGGCTTCCTGCGCATGGTCCTGCCGTTCTTCCCTCAGGCCAGCGCGAAGTACGCCAGCTGGCTGCTCACGCTGAGCGTGATCGGCATCGTCTACGGCGCGCTCGTGGCGTGGGTGCAGCCGGACATGAAGAAGCTCGTCGCCTACTCCTCGGTCTCCCATCTCGGCTTCTGCGTTCTCGGCATCTTCGCCATGAACCAGGCGTCGATCGAAGGCTCGATCCTGCAGATGGTCAACCACGGCCTCTCCACCGGCGCGCTCTTCCTCCTCGTCGGCGTGATCTACGAACGGCGCCACACGCGTTTGCTCGCCGATTACGGCGGCCTGGCGCACACGATGCCGGTGTACGCGACGCTCTTCATCATCGCCATGCTGTCGTCGGTCGGATTGCCCGGCCTGAACGGCTTCATCGGCGAGTTCCTGATCCTCGCCGGCACGTTCCAGGCGCATCCGGTCTACGCGACCATCGCCGCAACGGGCGTCATCCTCGCCGCGATCTACCTCCTCTGGCTCGTGCAACGCGTCTTCTTCGGACCGGTCACGAACGAGGAGAACAAGAGCGTGCCGGAGATCGCCTGGAATGAAGTGGCCGCGCTCGTGCCGCTCGTCGTCCTGATGGTCTGGATCGGCGTGCACCCGAATACGTTCCTCAAGAAGATGACGCCCAGCGTGCAGCAGCTCCTCGCGCAGGTGCGCACGGAAGGCCAGGGCAAAGCGCTGCTGGCCGACAAGACGGCGGGAGCCGCCGAGGTGGGTCGATGAATTTGCATCCTCTGCTCGAGCCGGGGTGGGTGAATGCCATCCTTCCCGAGCTGATCCTCAGCGTCGTCGGGATGCTGCTCATCCTCGTCGACGCGTTCGCGCCGCGGGCGAAAGGCGTGCTCGCGCCGATCGCGCTCCTCGGACTCATCGGCGCCTCGTGGGTCGAGCGCCTGATGGACGTCGGCGGCCGCTTCTTCGGCGGCACGTACGAGATCAGCCCTATCACACACATCTTCGACCTCGTGTTCCTGCTCACGGGCATGCTCGTGACGCTGTTCGCGCGCGAGTATCTCGACCGGGAGAACATCGAAGGCGGCGACTTTTACGCGCTCATTCTTTGGGGCACGGTGGGCATGATGATGATGGCCAAAGGCCTCGATCTCCTGATCATCATCCTCGGCCTGGAGCTGCTCTCCGTCTGCATCTTCGTGCTCCTCGGCTATCACCGGAAGCTGCCGATCGCGAACGAGGCTTCGCTGAAGTACTTCCTCATGGGCGCGTTTGCCACCGGCTTCGTGCTCTACGGAACGGCGCTGTTCTACGGCGCGACGCAGTCGACGAACCTGACGGTGATGGCGCGCTGGTTCCAGACCGCCGATGGTGCCAATCCGCTGCTGACGATTGCGTTCGTGCTGCTGATGGCCGGCTTCGGCTTCAAGCTCGCGCTCGCGCCGTTCCATCCGTGGGCGCCGGATGTTTATCAAGGCTCGCCGACGCCCGTCGCCGCGTGGCTCTCCGTCGCACCGAAGGCAGCAACGCTCATCGCGCTCGCGCGCATCTTCTGGGCGATGTCGCCGATCCTCCCCCACACGTCGTGGATGAAGATGGTCGCCGCGCTGGCGGTGCTCTCGATGATCGTCGGCAACGCCGTCGCCATCGTGCAACGCGATCTCAAGCGGATGCTCGCCTACTCCGGAATCGCGCACGTCGGCTACATGACGATCGCGATGCTCACCGTGCGCGACGACTCCATCGCGGCCGTCGCCGTGTACGCGGTGGTCTATGCGCTGATGAACGTCGGCGCGTTCGGCGTCGTCTCGATGCTGGCGAAGAATCAGAACGATCCCCAGACGCTGGACGACATCGCCGGCCTCGGGTTCCGCCGGCCGTTCTACGGCCTGGCGCTGGCGATCTGCATGTTCTCCCTCTCCGGCCTGCCGCCGACCGCGGGATTCATCTCGAAGTTCTACATCTTCAAGACGGCCGTCGAGTCGGGGCACACGACCGTGGCGCTGATCGGCATCCTGACCAGCATCGTCTCCGTCTACTACTACCTGCGCGTCGTCTACTTCCTGTACATGAAGGAGCCGGCGGCGGGGGCGGTGGTGGAGCCGGTGGGCGGCGTGTTCGCGGCCGGCGCGCTGGCGATCTCGATGATCGGCATCCTGCTCATCGGCATCCTCCCGACGCCGCTGTTCCGCGTCGCGGGCGAAGCCGCACGGATGATGCTGCAGCCGTAATCGTCCACGTCTCATGGCCACCCGCCCCAACGGAAACGAACCGATCTCGGAGATGACGACGGGACGGCTCTCCGTCTATCTCCGCTGCCTCACCTACCTCGAGTCGGCGAACAAGCTGACGGTGTCGTCCGCCGAGCTGGCCGACCGCTTCCACCTCAACTCCGCGCAGATCCGCAAGGACCTCGCGTGCTTCGGCGAGTTCGGAACGCGCGGCGTCGGCTACAACGTCGCACACCTCAAGGATGCGCTCGTGCACGAGCTCGGCCTCGACCGCATGCGCAAGATCCTCATCGTCGGCGCCGGCAACCTCGGCATGGCCCTGGCCGACTACCGCGGCTTCAACGAACGCGGCTTCCACATCGTCGGGATGGTGGACATCGACCCTGAGAAGTTCGGGAAGACGTCGCGCAGCGGCATCCCCGTCCTCCCCTGGGACCAGATGCCCCAGCTCGTGCGCCGGAACGACGTGGAGATCGGCATCCTCGCCGTCGGCACCGACAGCGCGCAGGACGCGTATGACGGCCTCGTCGACGCCGGCGTACGCGCAATCCTGAACTTCGCCCCCGTGCAGATGCGCTCCCACCGCGGCGTGAAGGTCCGCAGCGTGGATCTGCGGATCAACCTGGAGTCGCTGTCGTTCTACTTGAAGAGCGTGGAAGACGGGATCGCGCTGGAGTAGCGGAGGGCGTTACTATCTCGGCGATGGACACTCTCGCCGAGCGCATCACCGTCGATCCCGAACAATGTGGCGGACGCCCCTGCATTCGCGGCATGCGGATCCGCGTGAGCGATGTGCTCGACCTCTTTGCCGCCGGACTCACCCCCGACCAGATTCTCGAAGAGATGCCCGACCTGGAGCCTGAAGATCTCCAGGCCTCGCTCCGATTCGCCTCGCGGTGGCTGGACCACCCGGTGCTCGTGGCGTGATCATCTGGATCGACGCGCAGCTATCTCCTGCGCTCGCACCGTGGCTGACCAGCGAGTTCGGTAAGAGGCTCATAGCGTGCGACGTCTCGATCTGGTTCGCACGATCGATCCCGACATCTTTCGCATGGCCCGCGAGGCGAACGTCGTGGTGATGACGAAGGACGCCGACTTCGTACTTCTCCAGGATCGCTTCGGCGCTCCTCCGGCGATTCTCTGGGTCCGCTGCGGAAACACTTCGAACGCTCACCTGAAACGCGTTTTGCAGCGAACTTTTTCTCGCGCTCTGAAGATGCTCGAGGCAGGGGAAACTCTCGTCGAAATTGCCGACTTGCCGTGACCGCGCCGAATCTCGCGCATGCGGCGTTCGATCTCCTGGGACCACGCGGCCTTGACCTCCACCACCGCGACCGGTTCGTTCATCGGAGCTCTTCTTCCTACTTCCGCAGCGCCACCATCGCCAACGTCAGCGCGAGTGCGATCAGGGCCCAGGTCGACAACGTCGGGATGGAGCCGCCGGGGATCACTGTGAACGTGTCGGTGTTCGACGTTGCGGTGCCTTCGTTCGTGCCGTTGCCGTCCGCGTCGTAGTGAATCGTCGCCTGGTTCGAGACGGTCTGGCCGTCGGTGCCGGCGTTGATCGTCGCCGTCACGGTGATCGTCACGCTGCCGCCGGCGGGGATTGCCCCGTTCCACATCACCGTGTTGCCGGATGTCGACGCCGTGCCGCTGCTGGCCGACGCGCTCAATAGCGTCAGCTGCGACGGCAGCGTGTCGGTCATCTCGTCGCCGGCGTTGTTCGCCTGATTCTGCGGTCCGGAGTTCGTGATGACGATCGTGTAGGTCACGGTCGTCCCCTCGGCGCGGATTGTCGCGCTGCTCTTCGTCACGGCGAACATCGAGAGGTTCGTGGCCGTGGTTGTCGCGGTATCGGTGTCGCTCCCGAACGTCGCCGTTGTCACGATCTGCTCCCCGGTCGTCAGCGGCGACGCGGTCGTTGTCGACACCGTGAACACCGCGTTCGTGCCGGAGAGCATCTGCGGTGTCGTGCATGTCGTCCCGACGCAGCTCCAACCCGGCGGCGCCGTGATCGAGTTCAGCGTCACGCGCGGCGACAGGTTGATCGTCAGCTGCGGATTCGTGGCCGCGCTCGGGCCGCTGTTGGTGGCCGTGACGGTGTACGTCAGCGTGCTGTTGGGAAAGACCGGGTCGGGACTATCGGTGATCGTGACGCTGAGATTGGACAGCGTCGTGACGTTCGTCGTCGCGCTGTCGGAAACGGTCGACGCGTTGTCGCTGCCGATCTGCGCGCTGTTCGTCAGCTGCGTTCCGGCGGCCAGCGTCTGGTCGACCAGCGCGGTGATCGTGATCGTTCCGGTCGCGCCGGGTGCGAGCGTCGCGATCGTGCAGCTCGTCGTCGTGCAGCTCCAGCCGGGCGCGTTGATCGTCTGGAACGTCGTGCCGGCGGGCAGCGTGTCGTTGAACGTCACGTTCGTCGCGTTGCTCGGGCCCTGCGAGCCGTATTGGATCGTGTAGGTGATGGTCTCGCCGGCGTTGATCGTCGCCGGACCGCTCTTGTCGATGGTCAACGTCGTGTGCGACTGGAAGATCAATCCGACCGAAGACGTGTTGTCGTTCTGGTCCGGATCGTTCGTCGTCGTCGTGACGGTCGCCGTGTTCGTGACCGTGGTGTTGTTCGCAATCCCCGGATCGCTGTGCGCGACGATCGTGATGATGGCCGTTCCCGGCGCCAGCGAAGGCGTCGTGCACTGGATCGTCTGAGCCGGCGGATCGCAGGTCCAGCCTGCGGGCGCCGTCACCGAGCCGTACGAGAGCTCGGGCGGCAGCACATCCTGCACGACCACGTTAGCCGCGTTATCCGGCCCCTCGGTGCTCACGGAAAGCGTGAACGTCACGTCCCCGCCGGCGATGGGCGGGTTGGGCGAGAACGCTTTCGAGATCGAGAGCGAAGTGCTCTGCGCGAAAGCGGCGGAGCAGACGAGCATCGAGAAAACGGAGAGGAGGCTGAAGCGTCTCAACACGGCACCACCTTAGCGAGGATTCCTCCGCCTATGCAAGCGGCACGCCGTAGTTCCGTCCTGCCGTCACGAGATGTCGCGTTTCTTCAAGAGTTCTCCGCGCCGCGGGGCGATCATGCGCGCATGCGAATCGCTTCCTTTCTCCTCCTCGCTCTCCTCGCCTTCCCGTCCCTCGCCGCCGACGACGCGCCGATGAAGAAAGTCGCATGGCTCGCCGGAACGTGGCAAGGCGACGGCTGGATCATCGGCCGCGGCGACGAGAAATCGACCTTCCATCAGACCGAAGTCGTGAAGCTCGAGGCGGGCGATCTCGTCCTCGTCATCGACGGAACCGGCAAAGACGACAAAGGCAAAGTCGTGCACGACGCCTTCGCCGTCGTCGACTACGACAGCGCGGCGAAGCAGTACCGCTGGCACTCCTGGCGCGCGGGCGGCGGCGACCATCAGACCGCGCCCGAAGTCAGCGACGGCCGTTTCGTGTGGGGCATGGACGTTCAGGGCGGCAAGATGCGCTACACGATCACGAAGACCGCGGAAGGAAAGTGGTTCGAGGTCGGCGAGTTCACGCGCGACGGCGCGCAATGGTCGAAGTTCTTCGAGATGACGCTGACGCGGAAGTAACGGCGCCGAGTGTCATCCTGAGCCGCGCAGACGGCGAAGGATCTCCTGGTGCGGGCGCTGGTCGTCCATGCCGGGAGATCCTTCGCCCTCTGCGGGGCTCAGGATGACCAGCGGCAGCTATGGCCGCACGTTCTCGTGCTCGATGCGATCGAGGCGATCCTCGAGCACGGTCGGCGTGAAGCCGGTCACGTCGCCGAGCTCGCGCGTCATGTGCGCCTGGTCGGCGAACCCGAGGTCGTGTGCGAGCGCGGCGAGCGAACGTTCGCCGCGCAGCACGGCGGCCAGCGTCGAGCGCACGCGCCGGATTCGCGCGTACTCCTTCGGCGTGATGCCCACCGCATCGAGAAAACGTCGTTGCAATTGGCGGACGCCGAGTCCGGCGGCTTCGGCCATCGCGGCGACGGTAGCGCCGCCGTGCGATTCGATCGCGACCTCCACCGCCGCGCGGATCGCCGCATCCGGCTCCGGCGCGCCGCGTTTCGTCAGCCAATCACCGTAGACGTTCGCGAACGACTGCGCATCGGCGGCCGCGACTTCTTCCGCGAGGCTGGACGCGCCGAACACCTGGAACGCGGGCAACATCTGCTCTCGAATCGTCGCCGGCGCGAACGCGAGCACCGCGCGAGCAGCCTCGGGGCGCAAGCGCATCCCGCGAAAAGCGAACGTTCCTGCGACGTCCGCCTTGCGCGCGGTCGTCGTCGGACCGACGAGACCGAGGCCGAAGGGCTTGCCGTCGGCGACGCGGCAGGAGAGTGAGACGCAGCCGTCCGGCCAGATGTGATGCACTTGCGACTCGCCGACCGGCAGCCGCACCTCAAAGCCCCAGAACGACATCACATGCATCGCCAGCTCGGGCGGCGGCGGCAGTTCGTAGTAGAGGAAAGGCTTCATCGGACCGCGGCGGAAAGCCGATGTTCGAGCTCGCGCAGCGCCTGCTCCAGGCGCGGCATGACCGAGGCGGCGCGCGCGAAGTCGTCGGCGCGCGCGGCGTCTTCCAGCTCGCGGGCGAGCGCGATCGAAGGATCGCCCGCGAAGTTGCTCACCGCTCCTTTCACCGTATGCGCGTGGCGTTGTAGCCCCACCGCGTCGCGCGCATTGATCGCGTTGCGCATGCCTTCGACGAGCGGCGGCGTCTGTTTCGAGAAAGCCTCGCTCACACGCGCGAGCAGCTTGATGTTCCCTCCGACCGCCGCGAGCAGCGCCTCGGTCGGAGGCGGCGGCTCGGGCTCGCCGAGGAAGGCGGCGAGTTGTTTGAGTCCGAGCGGCTTGGTGAGGACTTCGTCCATGCCGGATTCGAGGCAGCGTTCGCGATCTTCGCGGCTCGTGTGCGCCGTGATGGCGAGGATGCGCGTGCGGCCGCTCTTCTCCTGCGCGCGGTAGCGGCGCGTGACTTCGAGGCCGTCGAGCGCCGGCATCTGCACGTCCATGAGGACGACATCGAAGCGCTCCCCGGTCATCAGCTTCAACGCTTCCACGCCATCCGACGCAACCGAGACGTCGTGGCCGAGGCGGCGCAATGCTTCCGCCGCGTACTCCTGATTCACCGGATGATCTTCGGCCACGAGGACGCGCATCCGGCGCGTCGGATTCGTGACCGCGGGCATGCGCCCCGACGAGCGCGCGGAACGGCGCGGCGTCGCGCCCGGCTGCAGGCTCGCGACGATCGTGAACGAGAACGTGCTCCCCTTCCCCGGCTGGCTCACGACTTCGACGACCCCGCCCATCGCCTCGATGACGCGCGCCGCGATGGCCAGGCCGAGGCCGGAGCCGCCGAAACGGCGGGAGTGCGAGCTGTCCGCCTGCGTGAACGGCTGGAAGATCTCCGCCTGCTTCTCCGGATCGATGCCGATGCCGGTGTCGCGCACGTCGAAGCGGATCGTGACCTGGTCGCCGCCGCTCTTCGCCGTCAACACGTGGACGGCGATGCCGCCCGTGCTCGTGAACTTGATCGCGTTGCCGATGAGGTTCGTGAGGATCTGGCGCAGGCGCACCGGATCGCTGTTGATCGTGTCCGGCACCGTGTGGTCGACGTCCCAGCTGAGCGTGAGGCCTTTCGACGTCGCGGTGACGTCGAGAGGCTCCATCGTGTTCTGCAGCACTTCGCGCAGCGAGAAGAACTCCGTCTCCAGGTCGATCTTGCGCGCCTCGATCTTGGCGAAATCGAGAAGGTCGTCGATGGTGCTGAGGAGTGATTCCGCGGAGCGCCGCGCGAGCTCGATCTGGCGCGCGCGGCCGGGCGACGTCTCGCCGTCTTTCGCCAACGCGAGCATGCCCAGGACGGCGTGGAGCGGCGTGCGCATCTCGTGCGACATGTTCGTCAGGAACTC